>JAYTAY010000267.1:0-3689 GCA_043737255.1 Luteimonas sp. | reverse complement strand
GGGTGGATTTGATGTCGCCGACAGCGAGATCGTCGAGCGCGTGCAACCGGGCGACCTCGTCGTCACGCAAGACATCCCGCTTGCGGCCCTGGTCCTGCACAAGGACGGCTTCGCCTTGAATCCCCGCGGTGAGCGCTACACCCCCGACAACATGGCCGAGCGCCTGTCGATGCGCGATTTCATGGAAGAGTGGCGCGGCAGCGGCGTGCAGACGGGCGGTCCCGCCTTGTTCCATGCACGCGACCGGCAAGCCATCGTCACGAAAAACTCCGGGTAGACCAGCTTTGCTGTTGGAAGCCGCTACGCTCCACCCGGGCTACGGTTCGATAACTCGAAATGTGTTTTGAACCGACGTTCTTCGCCACTCAGCGGATCGACGAAGCGCAGTTCTTTTGCCAATAACTTCAACGGACGACTGAAATCTTCGTCCCGTTTGCGTAGCACCGGATAAAACGCATCATTGACAATTGGCGCGCCCAACGCAGCCATGTGCACGCGCAGCTGGTGTTTCCTCCCCGTAATCGGATGCAATGCGTAACGCCAATGCTCCCCGCCGCGTTCCAGCACATCGACCCGGGTTTCGCTGTTGGCTTCGCCCACGATTTCCTGCATGCGGAAGAACGGTTCACCGGGCGCCAGACGCGTCGCGAGGATCAGCGGAAACTCGAGATGCGGCAACGCAGGCGCGATCGCTTCGTAGGTTTTATCGATGCGCCGCTCACGGAACAATGTCTGATAATCCGCACGGCTTGCCGGATCGGAGGAGAACAGCACCAAACCCGCGGTATCGCGATCGATGCGGTGCAAAGGCACCAGATCCGGATTGTCCAGACGCCGGATAAGTCGCGACAACAAGGTTTCGCGGACCCAGCCACCGGATGGCGTTACCGGAAGGAAATGCGGCTTGTCGGCGACGACCAGATGCGCATCGGCATGCAGCACGGTTTCATCGAACGGAATGCGCGACTCATCGACGACCTCGCGCCAATAGCGGATTTCCATGCCGACGCGATACGCCGTTTCCGGCGTGACCGTTTCGCCATCCGCATGCAGCACGCGCCCGCGCGCCATGCGATCCACCCATTTGCTGCGATCGATCGCCGGAAACCGATCGCACAGCGCGTCGAGCACCGTCGGCCATGGCCCCGGCGGCAATTGCAGCCGACTCGCGGCCACGTCTTCGATGTCGCCCTGTCGCTTCGATATGCGCGCGCCGGAAGGGATGGCGGTCGCCTCCGTCAAAACAACGTCGGCAATCCAAGATGCGGCGCGAGGAACCAGTACGCGCCGAACAGCACCAGTGCCCACATCGCCAGCTTCATCGCGAAGCCGACCGCTTTCAGCGCGAAGTACAGACCAACCACCACCATTGCAATGCCGAGCCAGCTCATGGGCGAGATCCTTGTTGAAGAGTTCCGAGGTTAAGCCTTCGATACAATTTTTTTGTAGGAGGGCGGTGAGACTCTATCCGTAATGCCTGATCGCGCGCATGGCGCGCTCCTGAAAAATGTAATTACAGGCGTGCTTGAACGGCCGCCATCTCGGCGTCACGCCCATGTGCGATGTGGTCGATGCCTGGCAGCACCGGAATATCCGGATCGATCCCGCCATCGGCCCGTTCGCCCGATGGAAACATTCCGATCAGTGGCAGATCGAGTTCGATGCCAGAGCGCGGCAGTCGCAGGAAAAAGAACGCGCCGCCATTGATGCCGCGCTGGTTGCCGCCGGTGGGTTGGCCCACCAGCATGCCGAGGCCGGACTGCCTGACCTGCTGCGCGAATTCGAACGTCGCGGAACTGTTGGTTGCGCCGACCAGCACGAACACGCGCCCTCGATAGCGCGGGCCGACTGGACGGATGACATCGCCCTCGGCGGTGTCGTCATAACGCGTAAGCCGGTAGAAACGCGCGTCGATGGGAGTGGCTTGTTCGCCCCAGTCCTTGAATGACGGATCCCAGGTATCCAGCATCGGCGCCAGGTCCTCGGGCACTTTGCGGTAACGGACCAGCCGCCTGAATTGCGGCAGCTGAAGATCCTTGTCGATCAATCGCGCAAGCAGTGCATGTCCCACGTCCAGCCCGCCTTCATTGCCACGCAGGTCGATGACCAGGTTCGGCACAACGCGCGTGGCCAGGTCATCGAACGAGTTTTTCAAAAAAGCGTTCCAGTCCCACTTGCTGTCGTAAAGCGCCCACGTGGGCATCCGCAGCACCGCCAGATCCTGCCGTGGGAATGTCAGCCCCCATGCCGGCGCGAAATCGTCTTCGGTGGCTTCAGGTCGCGCCGCGAGACGCTGCGCATAGGTGAGCGATGGCAACACCGTGTTGCGTTCGCGTGCGCCTCCAGGTGGGCGCACGACGTAAGTCCTGGTCTTCGCCGCTTGCGGATAAAACAGAGGAAAATAAACATCGAAGGTTTCGTAGCGATCCTCGCCCTGCACCTGCAACGATGCGACACGCTTGGCATCGTTGGAACCATCGGCGCGCGCGATGGTCATCAGCCTGGCAAGGATAAGCTTTGCCTCGATTCCATCGACCGACACGACTTGGGTACCGGGCACCAGCGTTGGGTCGGTCGAGAAATTCCGCGTCACGATCATCCTGCCGTCGAGCCAGCGGAAATAAAACGGCACGCGGTCGTCGCGCTCCAGCAGCGCCTGCCTGATCGCCTTCGGCTGGTTGGTGAAGTTGGCGTAGGTATGCCCGCATTTCACCTTGGCCGCGAACTGCGAAAACGCGAGGTACGCATCGGAAAGGGGTTGGCCGTGATCCAGCGCCGCACGCAACGCGTCGAAGTGTTGCTGCATCTGTTCGGGTGTGTTGTAGCGATACAAGCCTGGATGCAATTGCTCGTATGCGCGTTGCAGGACATCGACGTCGGTGGCCAGGTCAGCCTTGCTGATTGTCGCCACTGTCGGCGCAGGAATAGGGTCGGCCGCTTGTGCGGTACTGCAGCCGAAGCCAGCGAGGACCAAACCCAAGACGACTGTACGCATCACAACCTCCAGTGCCCGACGATAGCGCAGCGTAACTGATTGCCCGGCCTGCACATTCGCAGGAGGACACTTACGACCTGGTCACCATCGGCTGCAACGCCGGATCCAGCGCGACGCGCTCATCGAAGACAAAACAGCGGCCGTCATATCCCCGCCCACCGACGCGCTCGAAATAACCGAGGATGCCGCCGTCGAGTTGCAGCACGTTGTCCATGCCGTTGGCGCGCATCCACATCGCCGCTTTCTCGCAACGGATGCCGCCAGTGCAGAAACTGACGACGGTGGCCTCCGATAGCGCATCGCGGTGTGCGGCCACAGCGTCCGGGAATTGCGTGAACCTGTCGATCGACAACGTCAGTGCGCCAACGAAGCTGCCATGTGCGACTTCCTGGCGATTACGCGTGTCCAGCAGCACCAGAGGCTTGCCTCCGTCATCGTGTCCTTGCGTGATCCACCGGGCAAGATCTTCCGGCGAGACCGCGGGTGCTCGGGTTTCAAGCGGCGACGCATCGCACTGGCGGAAACTGATGATCTCGGGCTTGATCTTGACCTTGAGCCGTGCAAACGGCTGGGTGTCGCTGCGGCTGCGCTTGACGTGGAGGTCGTCGAAGCGCGAATCGGCGTGCAGGGATTCGACAAATGTGTCGATCGCAGTGTCGTTGCCTGCCAGGAACAGGTTGAGGCCTTCGTGTGC
>JAYTAY010000266.1:0-8527 GCA_043737255.1 Luteimonas sp. | reverse complement strand
CGTTGATGGGTGCCGGCGACCGCGATTTCGATGCCGGCGAAGCACTGCGCGTCACCGGCTGGGGTTGGATGGGGCAGCGCAACGAGGACGACGCGGTCAGCCGCCTGGACAGCGCGCAGCGCCTGCAGCGCAATCCGGCGGACCTGCAGCAGCTAACGCTGCACTACCTGCCGGACGCGCAGTGCGCCACGGAGTACGGCGTGTTTTATGGGCCCGGCGCGTTGTGCGCCGGGACACTGGCCGCGAATGGCAGCATCGAAGCCGGCAAGGACAGCTGCCAGGGCGATAGCGGCGGGCCGCTGACGCGCGAGGAGGATGGCGGCAAGCGCAGCCTGGTCGGCGTGGTGTCCGGCGGCAAGGGCTGCGGCGCGGGCAAGCCGGCGGTGTACACGCGGGTGTCGCATTACGCCGACTGGATCGTTGCCGCAAAAGCCGCGGCAAAATCCGGCAAGGTGGTGCGCGTGCCGCTGTCAGACGACACATCCGGATCGCGCTGACGCGACCCGGACTGTACCGGGAGGCGCGGGACTACTGTTCGACCGGCGTCGTGCGCTCGACCGTGCCGGTCTGCTCTTCAGGCCCGGTGCGCTCGACGGTGCCGGTCTGCTCGTCGGGCCCGGTACGTTCGACCGTGCCGGTCTGCTCGTCGGGCCCAGTGCGTTCGACCGTGCCAGTCTGCTCGTCAGGTCCGGTGCGCTCGACTGTCCCAGTCTGGTCGTCGGGCGCGGTCGCGGCGGGCGCGACCTCGGCAGCCGGTTCCGCCGGTTTTTGACACGCGGCCAGGCCACACGCGAGCCCGACCGCCAGACATGTTCCGATAATGTGGCGCATGGTGCTTCTCCCCAGTGGATTATGTGAAACCGACGGCCTTCGCAAGCGCGAGGTAGCCATCGGTACTGCGCAGCTTTGCCAACAGCGGGTCAGCGTACATCAGCATGATACCGCCGTCGCGCAGGTCCCACGCCGCCCGCAGCGACGCCAGCGCCTTGGCCGCGTCGCCCCATTGGGCGTGGACCTGCGCGTACTGGTAGTGGCTCTTGTCGCCGTACTCGGCGATCAGCGCGGCCAACGCGGCATGGGCCGCCGTGCGGTCGCCGGCGCGGTGCGCGAGGATCGCCAGCCCGGGCAGCCGGCGCACCTCGCTCCGCTCCTTCGAGAACGACGCGCGGGCATTGTCGTCGGCGCCCGCCATCAGCTGCGCGAAGCCCATCGACGCGTGGACGCCGGCCAGCGTCGGGTTGAGTTCGATCGCCTTGCGGTAGGCCACGATCGCCGCGGCGTGGTCGCCCACGTTGTAGCGGATGTCGCCTTGTGAGCGGAACGTGCGCGCGTTGAGCGGGTCGAGCATGACCGCGCGCAGGATCACTTCGGTGGCGCGGCCGTGGTCGCGCAGGTTGGAGCGGAACGTCGCGTAGCGGGCGAGGACGTCGGCGTTACCGGGGGCCAGCGCGTAGGAGCGCTCGAACGGCTCGCGCGCACCGCGTATGTCGAGCTTGCCACTGGCCAGCGCGAAGCCGAGCGCCGAGAACCCTTCGGCGAAGTCTGGTGCCAGCGTGGTCGCGGCGCGCGCGGCAGACTCAGCGGCGTCGTAGGCACGCACGCGCTCGTCGTGGTCGGCATAGAGATTGCCGATCATCACCAGCGCCCGTCCGCGCGCCGCGTGCGCGCCGGCGTACCGCTCGTCGAGCGCGGTCGCGCGTTCAAAGTAGGCCAGCGCGCGGCGATCGCTGTCCTCGTCGATCCCGGCTTCGTACAGCGCGCGCCCGTGCAGGTAGGCGTCGAATGCCGCTACGTCGTCGGTCCCGCCGACCAGCTCCGCGCCGCTGGCGTCCGGACCCTGGATCGCCGCCGACAGCGCGCCGGCAACGGCGGCGCCGATTGCCGACTGCACAGCGAAGATGTCGGCCAGCGGGCGCTCCCAGCTATCGGCCCAGCGACTCAGGCCGGTCGTGCCGTCGGTGAGTTCGGCGGCAACCTTGACACGGCCGCCCGCCTTCTGGACGTTGCCGCCAAGCAGGAAGTCAACGCCAAGCGCGCGCGCGATCGCGCGGCCATCTTCCTGCCCGGCGCCGGCCTGCGCCGACGAGGTCTGCCCGGCAATCTGCAACAGCGCGTTGCGCGACAGCTGTATACGGATTTCCGACGTCAGGCCGTCGGAAAAATAGCGCTGCTCGGGATCGCCGCTCAGATTCTCGAATGGCAGCACCGCGATTCGGCGCGGGTCGTTCGCACTGCGCAGGGGGTCGCCCGGGTCGCGCGCACGCCACAGCAGCACGCCGCCACCGGCCGCGATCAGCGCGAGACCGCCGGCGGCCAGCACACGCCGGCGCGCCGGCGATGGCGCGACGTCGCGCGACGCGGACGGCGACGGCGCGGAGTGGTCGTGCAGCGCGGCCACCGCGCGCACCAGCTTTCGCATCGGTTCGCTGCCCGGCTTGCCGAGGACATGCGACACGTCGATCGACTGGAATTGCCCGAACCCCAGCGGCGGCAGGCTGCCGTCGAGCGACAAAGGCACAAGCCGGCCGCTATCGCGGCCGCGCGTCGCTTCGTCGTGCACCCAGTGCGAGGACGCCGAGGTCTTCGACCACAGCACGACCACGGCTCGCGCATGCTGGAGCGCGGCCTCCGTGGTGTGGGAGAAGCGTTCGCCGCCTTCGAGCAGCCCGTCCCACCACACGCGGTAGCCGGCATGCTCGAGCGCGCGCACGACCACCAGCGCAGCCTTGCGGTCGGCGCGGGAATAACTGAGGAACACGGTGTACGCCGACGCCGTACCACCAAGTTCGCCATCGTGTGCGGGCGTGCGATACATGCTCAGGCCGGGAGCGCGATAGGCTTGCCGCTAAAGACGGCCTGCCAGCTTTCAATCTCGTCGACGACGATTCCGTCGATCCCGTGCGCGAGCCGCGAGACGCCTTCGTAATCGATGGCGGCGTCCTGCCCGGCCAGCAGCTGCCCGATCCGCGCCTCCACCTGTGCGAGCTTGCCCGCGGTGACTTCCGAGATCGCCGCGAAACGCTCGAAATCGCCGAAATAGCGGATCCCGGCGACGCCGGCGCCCATCGTCGGCAGCGCGACACCGAGGAAGGCAAAGGCCTTCGAGGTTGCATGCGGCCACGCGTACGGCAGCCACTGCAGCGCTGCGCCTGCGCGCATCAGCAGCCAGATGGCGACCGACGCCACCGCGACCTTGAACATGGTTTCGGAAAGGCAATCCAGACGGTGGCTGATGGTTTCCAGGCGCTTGGCCTTGGCGTGGTGGTAGGCGCGCTGGGACGCGACGTGTGGTGCCAGCAGACCCTGCAGCGCAGAACGCAGGAACGGACGGGTGACCGCCATTTCCGGCAGGCCCGGTGCGCGCATCGCGTGGCGCGCGGCGTATTCGGGCCACGCGGTGCCGGTGGCCCGCGGCCAATGGCTGGGCGGGCGCGCGACGCCGACCAGCAGCAGGATCGGCGCGTGCCGCAAGTACTCGGCTGCGCGCCGGGTTTCGAACCAGCGCGCATGCAGGCGGCGACGGCCGCCCAGCCAGGTGATCACGACGATCGCGGCGAGCAGTCCCAACTCGGCGAGCGCGAACAGCCACTTGCCACCGTCCATGCCGAGCGGCAGCCACGCCATGCCGACGATCACCGCGAGTGCGGCAAGGATGAAATTGGCGACCATGCCGCTGCGATAGATGTCCGACAAACGCGCCGAGACAGCGTCGGCTCGTGCAAAGGCCGGGAGTACGTCGTCGGCCACGGCGGCGACGAACGCTTGATCGGACCAGGGCAATGCGGCCGCGGCTTCCACGATCGGCGCTGCGCTGCCGTTGGCGATGTGCTCCGGCGGCTCGTAGTCCTGCACCAGAGACCGCAGCGGACGCGGTTCACCGCCAAACAGGGCCTCGATCCGCCGGTACAGTGTCGACGCGCGCGTGCCGCGTGGATGCCAAGTCTCGTCCCACAGCGTACGCGCCACGCGGCCGTCGCGCGCATGCAGCGCGTTGCCGACGACCCTCTGCAGGCGCTCGCGATCCTGGCCGGTGTGGCTCTGCCAGCCGGCGAGGCTCTCGATCGACGACAGGATCGACCAGTGTTCCGGCCGTGCCGGATCGATCAGCAGCACCGGCGCACCGATCTCCAGGGCACGCACGATCGTGTGCCCGGTACCCCCCACGCCGTCGCGGCTGCCGTTGTCCCAGACGCCGATCAGTAGATCCGATTGCTCGACCATGACCCGGCCGGCAAGCGCGGCCTGAGCCGCAGCGGCGGCGTGGAAACGCCGGGCGCGCACCGGGTCGTCCGGTGACATCAACATGTCCTCGAACAATGCGGCGATCTCGGCGTCGCGGTCGGCCAGTTGGAACAGGCGGGCGCGGTCGCTCCAATGGCGGATGCCGTGCGCCCGCGCCTGCACGGTCGGATCGGACGCATCACCGCCGCCAAGCAGCGCCACGCCGTCGGTGTGCGTATGCGGCTGCGCATTGATGGCGACGTTGAGCTTCCGGCCGAACGGCAGCGGCGCGACGATCTCCCAGCCCCGCACACTGGCCTCCGAGGCCGCCAACTGGTCGACGCCGTGGGCCAGCAAGGTGTGCAGCCGCGTCGGGTGGATCGTCAGTGTCGGTGCGGCCGCCCGTTCCGCGGCGAGGGCCGCCTCAATCTCGGCGAAAATGCCCTCGAGCGCGGCAGCGATGTGCGTCCCGTCGGTGGCCAGCGCCGGGTTGCCGCCACGATGGCCGGTGATTCCGACGGCGAATCGCACGGGCAGGCCGCCAGGCGTTGGACTCATGCGCGTGCCCGATGGCCGGGTTCGGGAACCGGAGCGGATCCGGCTGTGGGTAAAGCACCTTGCTGCCGCACGCTGCGTCCCCGGTACGACGTCGCGGCAAGCATAGCATCGGCTCCGCGCGCTTTAGCCGCGCACGGGGGCGAGGCTGGGCGGTGCGTAGTGCCAAAAGATCACGGTAAGAGCCAGAGACGCAAGACCCAAACGCTGGATGATTTTTCTCATGCGGCCTAATGCCTGAATTAAGTTGACCTGCGTAGTGGAGGCGACAGCGTGGCAAGCTGTTTCTGCCACGCCGTTGCTGTAACCAAGTAGGTTCGGCTTCAATTAATTGTTAGGCCTTATGCCGCCTGCGCCAAGCTGCCGGCGCAAGACCTATGCCGCGCCCAACACCGACCATCCACCACGGTTGAAAATCACTAGAACCAAGATAACCAATGCCACCCGCTATGGCCGCACCCAAGAGGGCTGCGGGTGCAGTCCACTGTTCCAGCGGATGGATGGGGTCGACCTACGACAATCCGCGACGCCGACCGACAACCCGTCACATCCACTACCGGCGCCGAACCAGTCCTGCTTCTGTCGAAAGTCAGGTAGACGACGAAACCGAGCAGGCAACAAAGGACGGTAACTTCGACGGTAACAAGACCACGCCCATGTTGGTAAACCGCGCAGTTCCTTGTCTTCCTGACAGAATTCAGTGGACGCCACCTCCACCAATGAAAGCAGAAGGCCACCGCGAGGTGGCTTTTTGTTTTTTCGCGGGTGACATAGGGCGGGTGAATTGCATCGTCTGTAGTAGGGCGGAATCGACGCAGTCGCTTCGGCCTGATGTGTTGACCCGGCGCTGGCAATGTCGCGCCCACGAATTCGCCGCGACCGGAACGATATGCGACGGGGCGAAGCTGGTCATCTCGCACTAGGCGCCGAGGCTCGGAGATTGCCAGCGCCAGGGCTTAAGCCCCTTCCACGAAAGCCCGGCTACGGGGCTTTCGTGGGCATCGTTTGTTGTGATACCTGCGGCCGCGACGCCTGAACAGTGAGCGGCGCGCGTGCAACTGCCGGTCGCAAAGCAAATAGCTTCGCGATCGCAAGCCTTCTTGCCCGGCGACCGGGCATTTTGGCCCAAGGGCGGAGCTTGGAGCCTTGCGTGCGCCCGTCGTCGCTGCGGACGCCGCCGTCATTGGCTCGCGATTGTAGAGTTCGATGCCTTGCGCCCGCGGCGCAACACCCGTGCGCGGCGCTGCGAGGCTTGCGGCTGCCTGTTTCCGCTTGCGAGTCGGAGGCAAGGCTCCACACGCCACCCTTCGAGCTATGGTTCTGAATAAAAAAACGGAGCCGCTTTCGCGGCCCCGTGCTATCACAACTTGAAACACTTGAGGCTTACGAACGCACCGGCACCAGCGTGATTTCCACGCGGCGGTTCTGCGCCTTTCCTGCGGCTGTGGCGTTACTTGCGATCGGACGCGTTTCACCGGCACCGACTTCGATGAAGCGATCGGACATCAGGCTGGCGCGGGTCTTGAGGTAACTGCTGACCGCGATGGCACGACGCTGCGAGAGGCTTTGGTTGTAGGCATCGGTGCCGTCACTGTCGGTGTGGCCGGCCACTTCGACGATGGTCTGGTTGTATTCGCGCAAGGTATTGGCGACGTTGTCGAGCACCGGGTAGAACTGTGGAGTGATGGTGTAGCTGTCGGTGGCAAACGTGATGGCACCTGGCATGTTGAGCGTGATGTTGTCGCCTTGGCGAATCACGTCTACTCCTGTTCCGGCCATCTGATCGCGCAAAGCGCGTTCCTGCCGATCCTGGTACGCGCCTACTCCCGCACCCGCCAAACCGCCGACACCGGCACCGACCATTGCACGCTGGCGACGTTCGGTAGCGTCATCGCCACTCAACAAGCCGGCGGCCGCGCCGATGGCGGCGCCGATCAGTGCGCCACGCTGGGTGCGATTGGGATCATCGGGCGCCGTGGTCTGGCCGGTGTAAGTCGCACAACCACCGATTAGCAGTGTCGTTGCCAGTGCAGCAGCCATTGCCGTTGTGTTGAAAATCGTCATAGATTGTCTCCTCGTCTGTGTGTATTGCAGAACGCCGACAAGCTAATCATGGCTGCGTCGCCAGTAGGTGACGGTAGCCCTAACAAGCAGTGATATGCGGCTTGTTGTTCAGGCGGTGGCAGGGATCGGCGCTTGGTGAAACTCGGAGACCAGCGTGCAATGCGGGAGCGACTTCCGTCGCCCACAGAAGCCCTCTACGCTGCCTGTCCGGGTCAGGAAAGCAACGCCTCGGCTGCGACCGAATCGAAAGTGTTTTCCCAATTGCCCATCAATGTCAGGTACAGCAATTTTTCAAATTCCGGCCCGAATCTTCGGATCACGGCATCCGGGTCCGGAACGAGCTTGGCATCGGCGATCAGCCCGAAATGCACCCGGCCGTTGTAGCTGAGGATCGAGATGCCAATGCCGATGGAGCCGGTTTGCGGCACCCAGAACATCATTTCGCGCAGCGTGCAGCCGGCCAGGTACAGCGGTTGTTGCGGGCCCGGCACGTTGGTCGCGACTGCAGTGGCCTTCCGGCTGAAGAGTTCGAGTGCTACGCCTTGCATCGCCGATGGCGCCATGCCCAGCGCAGCCAGCAGGCCGAATGAAACGATGGCCTGTCGCGAATTCTTGAGCTGGTTCATGCATTCGGCGACATGCTGCAACCGGCTGATCGGATTGGCCTGTCCCACCGGTAGATCGAGGAAGACCAGTCCGAAATGGTTGCCGAGTTTTTTGGCATGTTCCAGCGGCCGCAGGTTGACCGGCACGGTCGCACGCAGCGTCATACCCTCCAGCTCCTCGCCGCGTTCAAGCATGTAATCGCGCAGCGCACCCGCGGCCGCGGCCATCAACACATCGTTGACCGTGCAACCGCAAGCGCGACCGACCGCCTTGACCTCGTCGAGATCCAGTGACGGCGCCCACGCGACGCGTTTGCTGACCCCCAGCGCGCCGCGCAGCATTGACGGTGGATCGTCCGGCAGCGCCAACGCGTACAGCAACTCGCGTGCGATCTCGCCGCCTTCCTTCGCCAGCATTGCCGCGAGCGAAGGATCGCGATACATCTCCATGCCTTTTTCCAGCACCTTGCCGCCGAGCTTGCCGTAGCGCGTCACGGCGCCGACACGACGCGCCACATCGGCACCATCGTGCTTGAGCCAAGCTTTCGACAGTTCGCTGTCCTTGCCGGGTTCGCGCTTGGTGTCGGTCAGTGACAACAACACCTGTACCAGCGCGATGCCGTCCGCGTAGCTGTGATGGATGCGCGCGATGAGCGCGCAGCCGCCGTCGTAACGCTCGATCAAATGGAATTGCCAGAGGGGTTTGCTCTTGTCGAGCGGACTCGACGCCAGTTGGCTGACGAAGCGCTCGAGCGATTTTTTGTCGCCCTTGCCCGGCAAAGCGCTCAGCCGCACATGCCAATCGAGATCGAAGTGTTCGTCGTCCTGCCAATGCGCCCCGGTCGGCGTATCGACTGCCTTTTGTCGGAATCGCGTGTACGCAAGAAACCGCTGCCTGACCACGCGTTTGAGCCGATCCAACGACATCGACTGCTCGAACATCAACACGCCGGTGATCATCATCGGATTGGTCGGCCGCTCCATCCGCAACCAGGCGGTGTCGACCCGTGACATGGCTTCGCGACGCTTGCGGGTGCGTGGTATCAATGTGGCCATGCGCAGTTCCTTGATCCGCGATCCAT
>JAYTAY010000265.1:0-3690 GCA_043737255.1 Luteimonas sp. | reverse complement strand
CAATATACGCGGCACCGGCCTGCGCCGGGGTCCCGAGTTGAGCCTTTGCGCTAAACTTCGCGTCTTCATTGAGCGCAGGGAAACGCCATGGGCTGGCTGAATGACATCCTCGACAACGACCGCGATCCGAGCGAAACCCAGGAGTGGCTGGAGTCGCTGAAGGCGGTGCTCGATCACGACGGTCCCGACCGCGCCCACGAGCTGCTCGAGCGCATGGTCGAGCTGACCCGCCGCGCCGGCGCCCAACTGCCGTTCCAGCCGACCACCGAATACGTCAACACCATTCCCGTGTCGATGGAGCCGCCGATGCCCGGCGACGCCAACCTGGAATGGCGGATCCGCTCGATCATCCGCTGGAACGCGATGGCGATGGTGGTGCGCGCCAACCGCAAGCCCGGTGATCTGGGCGGCCACATCGCCAGCTTTGCGTCCAGCGCCACGCTCTACGACGTCGGCTTCAACCATTTCTGGCGCGCGCCGTCCGCGGAACATCCCGGCGATCTGCTGTACATCCAGGGCCATTCGTCACCCGGGATCTACGCGCGCTCGTTCCTCGAAGGCCGCATCAGCGAATCGCAACTCGATCACTTCCGCATGGAAGTCGACGGCCGCGGCATCAGTTCGTATCCGCATCCGTGGCTGATGCCCGATTACTGGCAGACGCCGACCGTGTCGATGGGCCTTGGCCCGATCGCCGCGATCTACCAGGCGCGCAACTGGAAATACCTCGAAGGCCGCGGGCTGATGCCGAAGACCGACCGCAAGGTCTGGTGTTTCATCGGCGACGGCGAGACCGACGAACCCGAATCCCTGGGTGCAATCAGCGTCGCCGGCCGCGAAGGTCTCGACAACCTGGTGTTTGTCGTCAACTGCAACCTGCAGCGCATCGACGGCCCGGTGCGCGGCAACGGCAAGATCATTCAGGAACTCGAGGGCGGCTTCCGAGGCGCCGGCTGGAACGTGGTCAAGACCATCTGGGGCAGTTACTGGGATCCGTTGCTGGCGCGCGACACGCAGGGCATGTTGAAGAAACTGATGATGGAAACCGTCGACGGCGAATACCAGAACTGCAAGGCGTTCGGCGGCGCCTATACGCGCGCCAATTTCTTCAACAAGTATCCGGAGACCGCCGCGCTGGTCGCCAACATGTCGGATGACGACATCTGGCGCCTTAACCGCGGCGGCCACGATCCGCACAAGGTCTACGCGGCCTACGACAACGCGATGAAAACAAAAAATCAGCCGACGGTGATCCTGGCCAAGACGGTCAAGGGTTACGGCATGGGCGCGTCGGGCGAGGCGCTGAATCCCACGCACCAGACCAAGAAACTCGATGACGAAGCCGTGCGCGCGTTCCGCGACCGTTTCAAGATCGCGATCAGCGACGACCAGCTCAAGGACGGCGCGGTGCCGTTCTACCACCCCGGCGAGAAGTCGCCGGAAGTCGAATACATGCAGGAACGCCGCAAGCAACTCGGCGGTTATCTGCCGCAGCGCCGCCGCAAGAGCACGCAAACGTTTGAAGCGCCCAAGCTCGAAGTGTTCGATCGCCTGCTCAAGAGCAGTGGCGAGCGCGAGATCAGCACCACGATGGCGTTCGTGCAGTCATTGAGCATCATCCTGCGCGACAAGCTGGTCGGCCCGCGCGTGGTGCCGATCGTGGCCGATGAAGCGCGCACCTTCGGCATGGAAGGCATGTTCCGCCAGCTCGGGATCTACGCCCCGCACGGCCAGAAGTACAAGCCGGTCGATGCCGACCAGTTGATGTATTACCGCGAGGACGCCGCGGGCCAGGTATTGGAAGAGGGCATCACCGAGTGCGGCGCGTTCTCGTCGTGGATGGCGGCGGCGACCAGTTATTCGTCCAATGATTTGCCGATGTTGCCGTTCTACATCTTCTATTCGATGTTCGGTTTCCAGCGCATCGGCGACAGCGCGTGGCAGGCGGCCGACATGCGCGCGCGCGGCTTCCTGTTGGGCGCGACGGCGGGTCGCACCACGCTCAACGGCGAAGGCCTGCAACACGAGGACGGCCACTCGCATCTGCTTGCGGGTGCCGTGCCCAACTGCCGCGCTTACGACCCGACCTTCGCCTTTGAAGTCGCGGTGATCCTGCAACACGGCATGCAGCGCATGCTCGCCGAGCAGCAGGACGAGTACTACTACATCACCCTGATGAACGAGAACTACGCGCACCCGGACATGCCTGAAGGCGCCGCCGACGGCATCATCAAGGGCATGTATCTGCTGAAAGATGCAGGCAAGCCTAAGAAGGCCGAGTTGCGTGTGCAGCTGCTCGGCAGCGGCACCATCCTGCGCGAAGCCATCGCCGCGGCCGAATTGCTGGACAAGGATTTCGGCGTCAGCGCCGATGTCTGGAGTTGCCCGAGTTTCACCGAACTGCGCCGCGACGGCTTTGATGTCGAACGCCACAACCGCATGCACCCGGAAGCGAAGACACCACGCAAAC
Organism: Luteimonas sp.; assembly: GCA_043737255.1. Lineage (GTDB taxonomy): Bacteria > Pseudomonadota > Gammaproteobacteria > Xanthomonadales > Xanthomonadaceae > JALYOU01. The sequence continues at coordinate 1,220 of JAYTAY010000265.1, read as the reverse complement.
CCTACGTCACGCAGCTGCTTGAAGGCCGCAACGGCCCGGCCATCGCCGCCACCGATTACGTGCGCGTCTTCGCCGACCAGATCCGCGCCTTCGTGCCGATGCACTACACCGTGCTCGGCACCGACGGCTTCGGCCGCAGCGATACCCGCGCGAATTTGCGTCGTCACTTCGAAGTGGACCGCTTCCACATCGCGCATGCGGCGATCGCGGCTTTGGCCGCCGAAGGCAAGATGACCGGCAAGGACGTGGCGCGCGCGATCAAGCAGTACAAGATCGATGTGGAGAAGCCGAATCCGGTCACGGTCTGAAGGTCAGCGCCCTCCCGGTTACCGGGCAGGGCCAAGGTGAAGATCCCGCGTTTCCTACACACCAACGCGCGGGCGACGGCATAGACTCGGCATGCGCCGCTGACATGCAGGCGCATCATGCATTCCAGTTACAGGAGAACGGTCATGCAAATGGTCTTCACGGGCATCATCGGTGGGCTGGTGATGTGCCTCTGCAGCGCCACGGCGCATCCGGCTGCCCAGGCAAAAGGTGGATCGCAGACACCGGCGCTGACGACGGCCACCACCGGCGACTCGCTGCGCACCGGCAGCGGGCGCGATGCCCCCAGCATTCCGAACCCACCGTTCGTCGCCACTCAGAAAGGCGTGTTCAACCAGCCGTGGGCGATGACCTTCCTGCCCGATGGCCGCCTGCTGGTGACGCTGAAGGCCGGACAGCTGAAGCTGTTGAACGTCGACACCGGCGTGCTTGGTGATGTCACCGGCGTGCCGGCCGTCGTGTTTGGCGGCCAGGGTGGCCTGGGCGACGTCGTGCTGCATCCGCAATTTGCCAGCAACGGGCTGGTGTACATCAGCTATGCCGAGGTCGGCCCCAGTTCGACGCGCGGCGCTGCCGTCGCGCGCGCCACCCTGACGTTCGCCGGCAACGGCGGCAGCCTCTCCGGGCTGACGGTGGTGTGGCGGCAGACGCCCAAGGTCACCGGCGAAGGCCACTACGGCCACCGCATCGCGTTCGGTGGCGACGGCAAGCTCTTCATCAGTTCCGGAGACCGCCAGAAATTCGATCCGGCGCAGGACATGCAGGCCACGCTGGGCAAGATCATCCGTCTCAACGACGATGGCACGGTGCCCGCCGACAACCCGTTCGCGGGTCAGCCCGGCGTGACCGCGCAGATCTGGACGCTGGGCCATCGCAATCCGCTCGGCCTGGCG
>JAYTAY010000264.1:0-3700 GCA_043737255.1 Luteimonas sp. | reverse complement strand
GGACTGGCCCACGAGATGGGCTGCACTGTCGACGAGGCGCAACAGGCGATCGAGTTGTTCCGTTCGATGGACCCCCGTCCGGGCGCGCAAATCGGCGGGATCAGCAATGATTCGTACGTCACCCCGGACTGCGTGATCTGGCGGCAACACGGCACATGGCGGGTCGCGCTGGCCAGCAACGGCATACCGCGCGTCTCGATCCATCGCGGCTACGAAGGCATGATCGGCGGCGCGTCCACGGCCGATGCCGGTTATCTGCGCGGGCGCCTGCAGGAAGCGCGCTGGCTGTTGCGCAGCATTCAGGCGCGCGGCGAGACGCTGCTGAAGGTGATGCGCTGCCTGTTGCGCCAGCAGGCAGGATTCCTGGAGTTCGGCGCGCAGGCGCTGCGGCCGTTGACGTTGCGCGAAGTTGCAGGCGAAGTGGGCCTGCACGAATCCACCATTTCCCGCGCCATTGCGCGCAAATACGTGCGCACGCCGCGCGGCACTTTGCCACTGCGCGCGTTCTTCGCGTCCGGCATCGACACCGGCGGCGGTGGCGAAGCCTCCAGCACGGCGATCCAGGCGATGCTCCGTGAATTGATCCAGGCCGAAAACCCGCGCAAGCCGCTGTCCGATGCGAGTCTGGCGGAATCGCTCAAGGCGGCCGGCGTGCCCGTGGCCCGCCGCACCATCGCGAAATATCGCGAGGCGATGCATATCCCTTCGTCGCATGACCGGGTACGTATTGCCTGATTTCGTGGCAACAGCTAAAAACCGCTTACCCAAGTCTGTCGAAGAAAAACGCATTGGCATTCGTAGGACGGGATCGACGCAGTCGCTTCCGCCGAATGCGGCGAAGTCACCCTCCAAATATAGAAAACCCGGAATGCACTGCGACGGGAACGGAAGGCGGCGGAAGCCGCTGTGCGAAACGCTTTTCAACAGCGAAGCTGGTCATTCCGCCCAACGAGATCACCGGTGAACACGTTTTCATGTAGGAGCGCACCTGGGCGCGATGGGCTACCGGTACAGCCTCACCGCGCCCACGTGCGCTCCTGCAAAAGCCAACACGGTCGTTGATTCCTGGATCAAGCCCGAAGGCCTGCCAGGAACCTTATCCGTGCTCACCATGACCCACCCATTTGGACTCCTGAAATCAAGTGCCTGGCACTCAATCTTTTCCCGCCCGTAATGGCTTAACCTAGTCTTCACCCCGCCTCGCCGCCTTTGCGCGATGCTGTCGGTGTCAACCCAGGAGGCCCCAATGCGCATCGAAACCCATGGTCAGCAAATTGAAGTCACGGCGGCACTGCGTGATTACGTTTCCTCCAAACTTGCGCGGCTGACCCGCCACTTTGACCAGCCGCTGGACGTGCGCACCCAGCTCAGCATTGAAAAGCCTGACCATCGCGCCGAAGCCACCATCAATGTGTCCGGCCGCACCCTGCATGCCGATGCCAGCGCCGAGAACATGTACGCGGCCATCGACCTGCTTGCCGACAAGCTCGACCGCCTGCTGATGAAGCACAAGGAAAAAATGGTCGACCACCATCGCGGCGACAGCGCGGCACGCAATGGTGAGCTTGGCTGAGCTCCACTTGGCCAGGCGACAACCGCTTCATTCCTTTTCCCGCCCCGCACACTCTGCTTGCCCATGCCACTGTCGCAACTGCTGACCGCAGACCGAATCGTCACGCTGATCGAGCCCGGCGCCAGCGACACCGTGCTAAATGCCGCGGCGCGCCTGCTGTCCGGAAATTCACCAGCCAACACCACACTCATCGCCGAGAGCCTGCAGTCGCGCGAGCGCATGGGCAGCACCGCGATCGGTCACGGCATCGCGATTCCGCATGGCCGCAGCGCGGCGTTCGATGAAGCGCGCGGCGCATTCCTGCGGCTGGCGCACCCGGTCGATTTTGGCGCCAGCGATGGCGAACCGGTTGACCTGGTGTTTGCGCTGGCTGTGCCGGAGCATTTCACCCAGCAACACCTGCAGCTACTGGCGGAATTGGCGGAACGCTTTGCCGATGAGGACTATCGCGCCGCGTTGCGCGGTGCGGCCGATGTCAACGCACTGCATCAGCTGCTGACATCCGAGCGCGCGCCGCGCTCGGCAACGACGTGAACGAACACATCAGCGCACGCGAACTGTTCGACCAGCTGCGCGAGCGCCTGGCATTGCGATGGTTGGCGGGACAAGGCGGCGCGGACCGCGTGCTTGAATCGGGCGATACCGTCGCGAGACGGCCATCGTTGGCCGGCTACCTCAACATCATCTATCCCAACAAGGTGCAGATCCTCGGCACCGAGGAATTGGCATGGCTGGACTCTCTGGATTCCAGGCAACGTTGGGAAGTCATCGAAAAGATGATCCAGGCGCGTCCGCTGGCGATGGTGATCAGCAAGGACCAGCTGTGTCCCGAAGACCTGCGCAGCGCCGCGAACGAATCGGACACGCCGTTGTGGACCGCGCCCAAGCGCGGCCATGAGTTACTCAACCATTTGCAGTACCACCTTGCACGCACACTAGCGCCGCGCACTGCACTGCATGGCGTGTTCATGGAGATTTATTCGATCGGCGTATTGATCACCGGTGAGTCGGGATCAGGCAAGAGCGAGTTGGCGCTGGAACTGGTCACGCGTGGCCATCGTCTGGTCGCCGACGACATGCCGGAGTTCACCCAGATCGCTCCCGACGTGCTCGATGGCACCTGCCCGGAATTGCTGCAGGACATGCTGGAACTGCGCGGCCTGGGCGTGCTGAATATCCGGCAGATGTTCGGCGACACCGCAGTGAAGCGGAACAAATACCTGCGGCTGATCGTGCATCTGACGCGACCCCACCTGGAACCCTTGCCGACCGGCATCGAACGATTGACGGGCGATGTCGGCATCCGTCGCGTGCTGGACCTTGACGTGCCGCAAATCACGCTGCCGGTCATGCCCGGACGAAATCTGGCGGTCCTGACCGAAGCCGCCGCGCGCCAGCACATCCTGCGCGCCAAGGGTATCGATCCTGCGGCAGCGTTCATGGCACGTCACACCCACTTCCTCGAACGCGGGACGCCGTGAGCCCCACCGCCGCGCCAGCACTGATCATCGTCAGCGGCATGTCCGGCTCCGGCAAGACCGTAGCCCTGAACACGCTGGAAGATCTCGGCTTCTACTGCGTCGACAATCTGCCGGCGGAATTGCTGACGCAGTTCGTCGAAAGCGTTTCACGCGACCATGTGGCCCCGACCAAACTTGCAGTCGGCATCGATGTCCGCAGCCGCCACAGTGATCTCGCCAACATCCCGGAGTGGTTGTCGGCGGTGGGCGCGCTCGGCCTCGATCCGAAGCTGGTGTTTTTCGATACCGATGAAAATGTCCTGCTCAAGCGCTATGCCGATACACGCCGGCGCCATCCGCTGAGTCATATCGGCTTGGCGCTGGCCGATGCGATCGCGCTGGAGCGGCAGGTGCTCAAGCCGCTGCGCACGCTGGCCGACGTGGTCATCGACACCAGCGAACTGAACGTGCATCAGTTGCGCCGCCAGGTCATCACCCAGTTCGGCTTGAGCGACGACAGCGTGCTGTCGCTGCTGTTCGAGTCCTTCGCGTATCGGCGCGGCGTGCCGGCCGATGCCGATTTCGTGTTCGATGCGCGGGTGCTGCCGAATCCGCACTGGGACGCGCGCCTGCGCCCGCTTTCGGGTCGTGATGCCGAAGTGCGCCA
>JAYTAY010000263.1:0-18216 GCA_043737255.1 Luteimonas sp. | reverse complement strand
GCCCGGCAACGTGAACTCGCGTTCGAGGCCAGCGACGATTTTGCCTCGATCACCGGCATGGGCGTGCGCGGCAATGTCGGTGGCAAGGCCGTGGCCTTGGGCAATCGGGCGTTGATGGCGGATACCGGTGCTGACATAGCCGACGACATCGAGGAAAGCGCGAACCGCCTTCGCGGCGAAGGCGCAAGTGTCATGTACCTCGCCGTCGACGGCCGACTGGCCGGCGCGATCGCGGTCGCCGATCCGATCAAGCCGTCGACCATGCCGGCGCTGAAAGCGCTGCGTGCAGCCGGCCTGCACGTGGTTATGGCATCGGGCGATGCTCAAGCTACCGCCGACGCCGTTGGCAGGCAATTGGGCATCGATGATGTGCGCGGCGGCGTGCAGCCGAAGGACAAGTCGGAACTGGTGCAGGCGCTACAGCGCGAAGGTCATCGCGTTGCGATGGCCGGCGACGGCATCAACGATGCGCCTGCACTGGCCGCGGCCGATGTCGGCATTGCGATGGGTACCGGGACCGACGTGGCGATGTCGAGTGCCCAGGTCACCCTGGTCAAGGGCGACCTCGGCGCAATCCTGCGCGCACGCAGCATTTCCAATGCCACCGTACGCAACATGAAACAGAACCTGGGTTTCGCCCTGCTCTACAACGCCCTCGGCGTGCCACTCGCGGCGGGCGTGCTGTATCCCGTGTTCGGACTGTTGCTCAGCCCGATGATCGCGGCATTGGCGATGAGCCTGAGTTCGGTTTCGGTCGTCAGCAATGCCTTGCGGCTTTCGAAGTCTTCAACGATCACGCGTTCCTCAAGCTGACGCCATGGCGGCGATCGCATCGAGCATCTCGCGCTCTTCGTCGATTGGCACGGCGAACGTCCGTGCCGTTGCTGCGGGAGCAGTGAGCTCGACCGCCCCGGCTTGATTGGCCTGGGCATCGATGCCAAGCCCCAGCCACTGCAATTCGGCCACCACGCGTGCGCGAATTTCCGGCGCGTGGCTACCGATGCCGCCGGAAAAGACCACAGCATCGATACCCTGGATGCAGGCGGCCATGGCGGCGATACCCTGCGCGACGCCGGCAACGTAGACGGACACGGCCAGCGCAGCGCCATCGGAGGTCGATGACAACCGTTGGCGCATGTAGCCGGACTCACCGGAGAGGCCATGCAGGCCACTTTCGCGCCACAGCAACTGGTCGATCTGCTCGGTGGTCATGCCCAATCGACGTTGCAGGTGCAGCAATACGCCAGGGTCCAAAGAACCCGTTCGCGTTTCCATCGGAATGCCGCCGAGCGGTGTCATCCCCATCGTGGTGTTGACGCTGCGTCCACCGCGAACGGCGCACAGGCTGCTGCCGCCACCCAGATGCGCCAGCACGATGCGATCCTGAGAAAGTTCGGGCGCCATCTGGCCCAGTTGTCGCATCGCGGACTGGAACGCGAGCCCATGGAATCTGATCGTGGTCAGAGGGCCACCAGCCTGTGCTTCCAGTTGGATTTGGCGGGTGGCTTCGAACACGTACATGCTCGCGAATGCGTCGGCTTTGGATGTTCCGGCAGTCAGCAAACCGTCGTTTTCGCAGCATCAGGAATTTGGCATTCGCCAAATTGGCCTGCAAGCATGGGTTTTCCTCGTCGCGCAGCGCCACCAGAGTTTGGTGGTCGCGCAACAGGAAACTCCCGTGAGTATGTTCTGGGCGGCGCTCAGAAGCGCCCCTCGGTGATTTCGAAAACGCTATTGCGAAGGGCAACCAGCTTGGGCCCGAAGTCGTGGATCAGCTTTTCGCGCGTCATTACCGACACCCTGCCGCTGACATTGAAGGCAAGGATGCGAGCGCGGTCGTTTGACACCATAGGCACACCAACCGCGAACACATCCGGGTTCCAGTCGCCCATTGAGAAACAGAATCCGTAGCGTTGAAAATCCTCACGCGCACGCACGACGCCGGCGCGAATGCGAGGCCAAAGCGCGGGTTCGATATCGCGTTCGAGGCTGTCCAGATGCTGGTCGAATACGTCCTGCGGACGTGCGGCGAGGTCTGCCCGTCCGAGCGCGGTGGAGCCATGCGGCACGGGAGCGCCAGGGTCAAGTTTCAGATGAAACGTGGGATCGCCCTGACACACCTCCAGCAACACCATGCGCTTGCCATCGGCCGCGCCCAGCATCACGGCGGCTTGTGTGTAGTCGGCCAATTCGCGCATCAGCGGTCGCGCGATGGTCAATACGTCCAGGCTCTTCGTGTAGGCGTGGCTCAACGACAGCACCGCAGGGCCCAACGAGTACTTTTCGAGGCTGGGCGAGTAGTTCAGATAGCCCAATGCCGAAAGGGTGAATGCCATCCGTGAAACGGTCGGCTTGGGAAGTCTGGTCCGGCTGGCGATTTCCTGATTGCCAAGGAACTGTGCGCCACGCTCGAAGCAGCGCAGGATCGAGAATGCGCGCGCAATCGACGTGACGAACTGCGGATGATTCTCGTCGACTCCACCGGCAAAGGTGTCGGCATGGCGTTTCGGGTTACCCAAGATTGACCCTCGCAATAGCGCCCGACGCTCAAGCCGTGGCGCGTGATGTGTGTTTCTTCAATTCCAGCTTGGCGATCGTGCCGTAGTGGACTTCGTCTGGACCATCGGCGAGGCGCAGTGTGCGAATGCCGGCGTACATCGCAGCCAACGGGAAGTCATCGCTGACGCCAGCACCACCGTGCGCCTGGATGGCCCAGTCGATCACCTGGCAAGCCATGTTTGGCGCGACGGTCTTGATCATCGCGATCTCTGCGCGTGCAACCTTGTTGCCCACCTTGTCCATCATGTCAGCGGCTTTCAGGGTGAGCAGGCGCGCCTGGTCGATCATGCAGCGCGACTGGGCGATACGTTCATGCCAGATCGATTGTTCCGCAATGGGCTTACCGAATGCGACGCGCGACAGCACGCGTTCGCACATCAATTCGAGCGAGCGCTCCGCCACGCCGATGGTGCGCATGCAGTGGTGGATGCGACCCGGCCCGAGACGGCCTTGTGCAATCTCGAAGCCGCGGCCCTCGCCCAGCAGCAGGTTGTCTACCGGAACGCGCACGTCGCGCAATGCAATTTCCATGTGGCCATGCGGCGCATCGTCGTAGCCAAACACGGTCAGCGGTCGGATCACCTCGATACCCGGCGCATCAGCGGGAACCAGGATCATCGACTGCTGCTTGTGGATCTCTGCGCCAGGATCGGTCTTGCCCATCACGATGTAGAGCGAGCAGCGCGGATCGCCTGCACCCGTTGACCACCATTTGCGACCACTGATCACGTATTCGTCGCCAACACGACGGATCGAGCACTCGATGTTGGTGGCATCCGATGAAGCCACTGCCGGCTCGGTCATCAAGAACGCCGAGCGGATTTCACCGCGCAACAGCGGCAGCAGCCAGAGCGCCTTTTGCGCATCGCTGCCGTAACGCTCGAGCGTTTCCATATTGCCTGTGTCAGGCGCCGAGCAGTTGAACACTTCCGATGCCCACAGCACGCGCCCCATGATTTCGCACAGCGGTGCATATTCCAGATTCGACAGGCCTTGTGGCGCGTGCTCGGAAGGGGGCAGGAACAGGTTCCACAGACCTGCCTTGCGTGCCTCGACCTTCAGGGATTCGATCAGCGCGAGCGGAGTCCAGGGTTTCCCGTTGCGGCGGTTTTCCGCAATTTCCGCGACGTAGGCTTGCTCGTTGGGCGTGATGTGCGCCGCGAAGAAGGAAAGGAACTGGCTGCGCAGCGCGTCGACCTTTTGAGTATGGGAGAAGTCCATCGACGCCTTTGCTGGGTAGGGGAAAATCGGTGGTGATTGTTTCGCAATACAAAACAATATTTTGTAATGATTAAAAATCTTATGCTTCTTGGCCGGAGGAATACAGCCCTGTCGTCCTTGGTAAAGCTGATTCGAACAAGAAAACCGATGCTGATCGGCATCTTGTAAGCAGGCTCAACGCGGGCTAGAGTGTTTCATAAGCAAGAAGCTAAGTTTCGTCATACAAAACTTCTTGCGCATCCACAAGACTAGGCGACCGCCATGCCCAGCCTTCACGTCCTGCAGAAGAGGGAAGAAATCGACACCGCCCGCCTCACTGGCAAGGTGGTCGTGGTGCTGGACGTGTTGTTTGCGACCACGACCATCGTTGATGCGCTGGCGCGTGGTGCGATCTGCGTGTATCCCGTGCGCACACCGGCGGAGGCGATAGAAACAGCCAACCGGCTCGATGCTGCGTTGCTGGCTGGCGAACACATGGCGCGCATGATTCCTGGGTTTCAAGCGGCGTCGCCGATTGCGTTGGCAAAAGCAGGGCTGCGCGGCGCGCAGTTGGTCTACTGCACAACTAACGGCACGCAGGCGCTGGCGTCTGTCACCGCGGTTGCCGGCGTGGACGTGTACGCCGGCGCGTTGCTCAACGGCAAGGCGCTGGCGGCGCATATCGTGGCGCGACATGGCGGCTTATCCATCCTGCTGGCGTGCTCAGGATCGGTGGACCGCTTCAACCTCGAAGACTTCCACGGCGCGGGACACATCATGGCGCACTTGTTGAAGCTTCAAGATTACGAACTGACCGACGCGTCACTGGCCGCGCTGCATGCCTATCGTGGCTGCGATACACGCACGGCACTGTTCGCCTCGCGAGTTGGCCGGATGATGGTCGAGCACGGCCTTGAAGCAGAAGTGGAATACGCCTGCCAAAGCGACAGCGTGGACGTGGTTCCGCAATGGATCGATGGTCGCATCGTCGATGCCAGCTTGATGCGGGAGGCGGCATGACCGATTCTGGGCAAGCGTCGTTCGGAAGCGCCGCACCGTTCGATGTCGGCGCCTTGCAGGCTTATTTGCATGATCGCGTACCTGGTCTGACGGGCGAAATCCGGCTGACTCGCTTCAAGGGCGGCCAGTCGAATCCGACCTACCTGGTCGAGTCGGATACCAAGCCTGATGTCGCCAACCCTGATGTCGCAAAGCGTTTTGTGCTGCGGTCCAAACCCGCGCCACGGGCCGACCTGCTGCCGTCCGCGCATGCGATCGAGCGTGAGTTCCGCGTTCAGTCGGCACTCGCCGGCAGTGAAGTGCCGGTCGCGGGCATGCAATGCCTGTGCGAGGACGAGTCCGTGATCGGCCGCGCTTTTTATCTGATGGACCATATCGAGGGTCGCATCTTCTGGGACCAAACCCTGCCGGAACTGGACAGCGCCGGCCGCGCCGCAATCTACGACGAACTCAACCGGGTGATCGCGGCGCTGCATCGCGTCGATCCCGATTCGATCGGTTTGGGCGAATACGGCAAACATGGCAACTATTTCTCCCGCCAGATCGAGCGCTGGACGCGGCAGTACAGCGCCAGCCGCACGCTCGACATCGCCGCCATGGACAAGCTGGTCGACTGGCTGCCCGCGCACATTCCCGACGACGACGACCCGGTCGCGCTGGTGCATGGCGACTACCGCATCGACAACGTGATTTTCCATCCGAGCGAGCCGCGCATCCTCGCCGTGATCGACTGGGAGCTATCGACGCTCGGCCATCCGCTGGCCGATTTCGCCTACCACATGATGGCGTGGCATATCCCGCATGGAACCCATCGCGGACTGGCCGGTCTTGATCTTTCTGCGCTGGGCATTCCGCACGAGCCAGCCTATGTCGCGGCTTATCAACAGCGCAGCGGACGCACGGTCAGCGGCGACTGGAATTTCTACCTGGCCTACAACCTGTTCCGGGTTGCGGCGATCTGCCAAGGCATCGCCAAGCGCGCCGAAGACGGCACGGCCAGCAGTGCGCGCGCCGCCGAGTTTGGCAAGCAGGCGCAGCCGCTTGCGGAACTGGGATGGCAGTTCGCACGCCTGGCGGGTGCGCGCTGATGCCTGGGAAGTGATGCTGCATTTCCTGTTAAGAACAGTCTGATCCACCAACCCATCTACGGACTTGCCGCAACATGCCAGTGCAACAGATCAACAACGACGGTATCTCCGTCATCAGATTCGACAACCCGCCCGTCAACGGTTTTGGCTGGGGCGTGCGCAGTGGACTGGTCGAAGCGATCGTACAGGCCGTGGCCGACGACGCAGTCACGGCCATCGTCATCACCGGTAGCGGCCGGATGTTCTCGGGCGGCGCGGACATCACCGAATTCAATACGCCGCGCGCCGAGCAGGCACCACAGTTGCCGGACGTCATCAAAGTGATCGAAGCGAGCACCAAGCCCATCGTCATGGCGATCAACGGCACCGCGCTGGGCGGTGGGCTGGAAGTGGCGATGGCAGCGCACTACCGGGTCGCACTTCGCGATGCACTGCTTGGCTTACCGGAAGTGAAGATCGGACTTCTGCCCGGCGCGGGTGGCACCCAACGCTTGCCGCGTGCGGTCGGGCTGGAAACCGCACTCAACATGATTGTGTCCGGCGAGCCGGTACCCGCCGGGAAACTGGCCGACACACGCCTGCTTGATCGCGTGGTGGATCAGGAGGTCGTCGCCGCGGCGGTTGCATTTGCACGCGATGTTGCCGGTAGCAAAAAGCTGCCGCTGCTGCGCAACCTGAAAATGGAACATCCAAACGCGGAGGGCTTCATCGATTTCGCGCGCAATGCAGTGGCGGCGGCATCAGTGAACTATCCGGCGCCGCTCAAATGCGTCGACGTGGTTGCCGCCGCAGTCAGCAAGCCATTCGATGAAGGCATCGCCATTGAACGCGACGCCTTCATCAGCTTGATCACGTCGACGCAATCCAAAGCACTGCGCCACGCCTTTTTCGGCGAACGCGCGGCCAGCAAGATCGCCGATGTCGGTGCTGACATCAAGCCGCGCGAAATACGCACGGTGGGTGTGATCGGTGCCGGCACCATGGGTGGCGGCATCAGCATGAATTTTCTCAACGCCGATATCCCGGTGACAATGATCGAGACACAACAGAACGCGCTGGATCGCGGCTTGGCCGTGATCCGCGGCAACTACGAGCGCACCGCAAAGAAAGGCAAATTGACCGCCGAGCAGGTCGAGCAGCGCATGGGCTTGCTGACGCCAAGCTTATCCTACGACGACTTGAAGGACGCCGACCTCATCATCGAAGCGGTGTTCGAGGAATACGCCGTCAAGGAGTCGGTGTTCAAGAAGATTGATGCCGTCGCCAAGCCCGGCGCGATACTTGCCAGCAATACCTCGACCCTCGATGTTGACCGCATCGCCGCATTCACCCAGCGTCCGCAGGACGTGGTCGGCATGCACTTCTTCAGCCCTGCGAACGTGATGAAGTTGCTGGAAGTCGTGCGCGGCGAGAAGACCGCAAAGGACGTACTCGCAACGGTCGTGGCGACAGCGAAAAACATTCGCAAGACAGCCGTGGTTTCCGGTGTCTGCGACGGCTTCATCGGCAATCGCATGCTGGAGCAATACTTCCGCCAAGCCGGGTTCCTTCTGGACGAAGGCGCGACACCGCAGCAGGTCGACGCGGCGATGGAGAAGTTCGGTTTTGCGATGGGACCATTTCGGGTTGGCGACCTCGCCGGCAACGACATAGGTTGGGCAATCCGCAAGCGTCGCTATGTCGAAAAGCCGGAAATGATTTATTCCAGAAGCGCCGATCTGATCTGCGAATTCGGCCGCTACGGCCAGAAGACCGGCAAGGGTTGGTACGACTACAAGCCGGGCGATCGCACCGCCTATCCATCCGGGGAGGTCGCGGCCATCCTCGAACAAAACACGCGCGACCTCGGACTTTCCAAACGCCAGATCGACGATCAGGAAATTGTCGATCGCCTCGTCTTTTCGCTGGTCAACGAAGGTGCACGCATTCTGGCCGAAGGGATCGCGTCGAAGGCGTCGGATATCGACATCGTCTACCTCACCGGCTACGGCTTCCCGCTGTGGCGCGGCGGCCCGATGTTTTACGCCGACACGCAGGGCCTCTACAACGTTTTGGCAACGATGCGCAGTTTCGCGCGCGGTTACCAGGGCAGCGATTGGGAGCCGGCACCACTGCTGGTCGAATTGGCCATGTCGGGCAAGGCCTTCAACGGCTGAGTCGCGCAGCGACCGCACACCGCTCGCCCATCAACGCAACGAGGTTATCCGTGAAGCAAGCCGTCATCGTTTCCACCGCCCGCACCGGTCTGGCCAAGAGCTGGAAAGGCGCGTTCAACATGACCCACGGGGCGGATCTCGGCGGCCACGTCGTGCAGCACGCGGTCAGCCGCGCGGGCATCGACCCTGTCGAAGTCGAGGATGTGCTGATGGGTTGCGCGTGGCCGGAAGGCGCAACCGGCAGCAACATCGCGCGGCAGATGCACTACGCGCCGGATTGCCGGTGACGGTACCGGGCGCGACCGTCAATCGCTTCTGTTCCTCGGGTTTGCAGACCATTGCGATGGCTGCGCAACGCGTTATCGCGGGTGAGGGCGAGGTGTTCGTCGCCGGAGGTGTCGAAAGTATTTCCTGCGTGCAGAACCACGTCAACATGCACATGATCGCCGACGGCTGGCTGGTCGAACAGAAACCCGAAATCTACTGGTCGATGCTGCAAACTGCCGAGGCCGTGGCCAAGCGCTACGGGATCGACCGGGAGCGCCAGGATCATTACGGTGCACAGAGCCAGCAACGCGCGGCAGCCGCGGCGGCGGCTGGCAAATTCGAAGACGAGATCGTGCCAATGACCGTGCTGGCCGGTGTCACTGACCCCGCCACCCGACGCCTCGGCACCAGGCAGGTGACGATCTCCGCCGACGAAGGCATCCGCTCCGATACCACCTACGAAGGTGTCGCGAAAATTCGTACCGTTTTCCCCGGCGGCGTGATCACCGCCAGCAATGCCAGCCAGTTTTCCGATGGTGCGTCGGCTGTCGTTGCTATGGATGCCGATGCTGCCAGCAAACGTGGTTTCAAAACGTTGGGGCTGTTCCGCGGTTTTGCGGTCGCCGGTTGCGAGCCCGACGAAATGGGCATCGGCCCGGTGTTCGCGGTGCCGAAACTTCTCAAGCGCGCCGGACTCACCGTCGACGACATCGACCTGTCAGAACTCAACGAAGCATTTGCCGTGCAGGTGCTCTATTGCATGGACACGCTGGGTATTCCGCACGAAAAAATCAACGTCAACGGTGGCGCTATCGCGGTCGGTCATCCCTACGGCGTCAGCGGCGCGCGACTGGTCGGCCACGCGCTCATCGAAGGCAAGCGTCGCAACGCGAAGTACGTCGTCGTCACCATGTGCATCGGCGGCGCACAGGGCGCTGCCGGCCTGTTCGAGGTTCTCTGACGGGCATGCAATCGCTGCTGCTGTCACGACGGGATCTTGAGTTCCAGCTCTACGAATGGCTGGACGTCACCGCGTTGACGTCGCAGCCGCGTTACGCCGATCACAGCCGTGACACTTTCGACGCCGTGCTCGATACCAGCGAGCGTCTGGCCAGCGAACTGTTCGCTCCGCACTACCAGAAGTCCGATCAAAACGAACCGCAGTTCGACGTCGACAGCGTCAGCATGATCGACGAGATCAAGCCGGCACTGCAGGCGTTCGCCGAGAGCGGTCTGATGAGCGCGTCGATGGATTACGCGCTGGGCGGAATGCAGTTGCCCAAGGTCGTGGAAATGGCCGCGCTGGCCTATTTCCATGCGGCCAATATCAGCACCAGCGCCTATCCATTATTGACCCTCGGCAACGCGAGTCTGTTGCTGGCGCATGGCAACCCGGCGCAGATCAAAACCTTCGTGGAACCGGAACTGGCGGGACGCTACTTCGGCACCATGTGCCTGTCCGAACCACAGGCCGGCTCATCATTGTCCGACATCACCACCCGCGCCCAGCCCGATGGTGATTCGCCGCTCGGGCCGCGCTATCGCATTACCGGCAACAAGATGTGGATTTCCGGTGGTGACCACGAGCTGTCGGAAAACATCGTCCATCTGGTACTGGCAAAAATTCCCGGCGCTGACGGCAAACTGATTCCCGGCGTCAAAGGTATTTCGCTGCTGCTGGTACCGAAATTCCTGGTCAAAGAAGACGGTTCGCTCGGCGAACGCAACGACGTGCAGCTGGCCGGCATCAACCACAAGATGGGCTATCGCGGAACCGTCAACACCTTGCTCAATTTCGGCGAAGGCAGTCGCCACACGCCTGAAGGCAAGCCCGGCGCAGTCGGCTATCTGGTGGGTGATGCGCATCAGGGTCTGGCCTACATGTTCCACATGATGAACGAGGCACGTATTGGCGTTGGTTTGGGTGCCGTGGCGCTGGGCTACACCGGCTACCTGCATGCGCTGGACTATGCGCGCAACCGTCCGCAAGGGCGGCTGATTGGCACGGCAGGCAAGGATGCGACCAGCGCGCAAGTGCGCATCATCGAGCACGCCGACGTTCGGCGCATGCTGCTGGCGTCCAAGGCCTACGTCGAAGGTGGTTTGGCCTTCAACCTGTATTGCGCGCGGCTGGTCGACCAGGCCAACACCTGCAACGACGATATCGAGCGCGCGAACCTGACTTTGTTGCTCGACATCCTCACCCCGATTGCCAAGAGCTGGCCGTCGCAGTGGTGCCTGCTCGCCAACGATCTCGCCATCCAGGTGCATGGTGGCTACGGCTATACCCGCGAATACAAAGTCGAGCAGTTCTACCGCGACAACCGCCTCAACCCGATCCATGAAGGCACCCATGGTATCCAGGGTCTTGACCTGCTCGGTCGCAAGGTGGTGATGCACGACGGCGCCGCTTACCGGATGTTCGCCGAGCGCGTGACCACCACGGTGATGCTTGCAAATGGGCACGAGGCATTGCGCGTCTATGCAAATAGCCTCGAACAACGTCTGCAGCGAATGACCGATGTTACCGCCACGCTCTGGGCCGTTGGCGATCCACAGGTGACCCTGGCCAACGCCAGCATTTACCTGGAAGCGTTCGGCCATATCGCCATCGCGTGGATATGGTTGGAGCAGGCCATCGCGGCACAGGACAGGGCGGGCGATTTCTACGACGGCAAGCGCCAGGCCAACGCGTATTTCTATCGCTGGGAACTGCCCAAGGTCGACGCGCAACTCGACTTGCTATCCAGCCTCGACCGCACTGCGTTGGACATGCGAGACGCCTGGTTTTGATTGCCATGACCCCTATGCGAAGCATCGAAAACCTCGACGCGTTGCAAGGCTGGGTCGGCCGCGAATTCGCGGTCACCCACTGGATGCTGATCGACCCGCCACGCAGTAGCCTGGTGAGTGGTAGCCACGCAATGATCGACGCGTTCTACACCCCATCCAGCAAAGCCAAAGCGGCCTTGAATGCCTTACTGGCCCGCGGCTGATTCGCACCAACCCATCATCGACACCAATGGAGTGACCAAGCCATGAGCAGCACACCCAACCTCTTCGACCTCACTGGCCGCACCGCGCTGGTGACCGGTGGTTCGCGTGGACTCGGCCTGCAAATTGCCGAAGCGCTCGGCGATTACGGCGCACGCATCCTGCTGTCCGCACGCAAACAGGATGAACTCGAGCACGCGCAAGCGCACTTGAAAGCGCGCGGCATCGATGCCGACTGGGTAATCGCCGATAACTCCAAACCCGAATCGGTTCATGCGCTGGTCGACGCTGCGTTGAAACGCATGGACCGCGTCGATGTGCTGGTCAACAACGCCGGCACCAGTTGGGGCGCGCCGGCGGAAGATCATCCCCTTGAAGCCTGGGACAAGGTGTTCGATCTCAACGTGCGTGGTCTGTTCCTGCTCAGCCAGCAAGTCGCCAAGCGCTCGATGATTCCGAACCGCTACGGCCGCATCATCAACATCGCGTCGATTGCCGGCTTGCGTGGCAATCCGCCGGGCACGATGCAAACCATCGCCTACAACAGCGCCAAGGGAGCAGTGGTGAATTTCACCCGCACGTTGGCTGGCGAATGGGGTCCGCATGGCATTACCGTCAACGCGATCGCGCCGGGATTCTTTCCGTCGAAGATGACCGAGGGAGTCATCAAGCAGGTCGGCGAGAACGCGCTGGCTCGCGGCGCTCCACTGCAACGCATCGGCGGCGGCCAGGATTTGAAGGGCGCCGCACTTCTGTTCGCTTCAGGAGCAGGCAGCCATATCACCGGCCAGATACTGGCGGTGGATGGCGGCGTGTCGGCGGTCTGACCCATGGATGATTTCAAGAACAGGACGGCGGTGATCACTGGCGCCGGCTCGGGCTTCGGGCTTGAGTTCGCACGACGCGCCGCATCACTGGGAATGAACGTGGTGCTGGCTGACGTGCAAGCGGATGCACTCGACGCAGCGCGCGACGAATTGCTGGCTTCCGGCGCACGTGTCAAGGCCCGCGTGGTGGATGTGTCCGACGCCTCCCAGGTCGAGGCGCTGGCGGTTGCGGCAACGCAGGCGTTTGGCGACATCCATTTGCTGTTCAACAACGCCGGCGTCGGCACCGGCGGCCTGCTCTGGGAAAACAGCCTGGCCGACTGGGAGTGGACGCTGGGCGTCAACCTGTGGGGTGTGATCCACGGCATCCGCGCCTTCGTCCCGCGCATGCTGGCGGCGGCCTCTGCAGCGCCGCACTACCGTGGCCACGTGGTCAACACGGCGTCGATGGCGGGGTTGATGAATCCACCACTCAGCGGCGTTTACAACGTTTCCAAACACGCCGTGGTGTCTCTGTCGGAAACGCTGTACCACGATCTGTCGCTGGTCAGCGAGCAGGTGCATTGTTCTGTACTTTGCCCGTTCTACGTGCCGACCGGGATCAATCGATCGCATCGCAATCGTCCGGACACCACGGCGACGCCGACCCATTCGCAATGGCTTGCCACCGCGATGACCGACAAGGCGGTTGGCTCGGGTCGCGTCAGCGCCGCCGAAGTGGCCGCAATGACGTTCGACGCCATCGGCGAAAACCGCTTCTACATCGCGTCGCACCCGAAGGCACTCGATGGTGTGCGCCAACGCGCCGACGACATCGTCGCGCAGCAGAATCCCACCGATCCCTTCGCCGCACGCGCGGGTACTCGCGACGCCATGATCGACGCACTGCGAACATGACGCTGCGACTCGATCGAAGAAAATCTGGCGATTGCAAGGCGCGATGCTCGCGCCATTCGCCATACCGCCACGCATTAATTTTGACGGACCTGAATTTCTATCCGCAGGAACTCGCCTTCCGCGACGATGTGCGCGTGTTCCTGCGTGACGGTCACGCGGTCTTTCGATACGCGTCCGTTAACCGGAATCCAATGCCTTTGCAAAAGCCTTGATAGCTGATCCTCAAAGCGACGAAACTCTTGGCAGCGCCAATAGAGCCGGCCTCCAAGGTGCTTCTGGGAGACCCAAGAAATGAAAAATCCAGGAGCCTGACCGCTGCCGTCCTCAATAGCTCCACTGCTCATTCTTGACCGGCAGTCGATTGAGCATTTCCCGGCGCTCTTGCCAGGGCGGCATCAACCTCGTCATCAAGGTCACGAATCGCTCGTTGTGTGTGGGCTCACGCATATGCACCAGTTCGTGCACCACGATGTACTCCAGGCACTCTGGCGGCTTCTTGGCCAGTTCAGTGTTCAATCGGATCGTCTTGGCCGACGCATTGCAGCTACCCCACTTGGTCTTCATGTGCTGCACAAAGCAACGCTCGACACGCACATCAACCAGCGGCTCCCACTTGGCTAGCAGCGCTGGCAAGGCGCGCTTGAGGGTTTCGCGATACCAGTCGGCCAGCACTTCTGCCCGCTTCTTTGCATCTGCGCCGGGGCGTACGTGCAATTGCAGATGCCTGGGCGTCAAACGCACTGATGGCCGCGCATCGGTTTCGATCAGCTGCAGCAAATAGCGCTTGCCCCACACGTAGTGGCTCTCTCCCTCCAGGTATTCGCGCGCGGTCTCGCGCTCCTGGGCCTGCAGCTTCTTCTGCTGCCGCTTGATCCACGCCAGCTTGTTGATGGCGAACAGTCGAATGGTGTCCAGCTCCATCCATGAAGGCGCGGAAATACGTACTGTTCCGTTTGGTGGGCAAACGCCGAGGTGAATATTCTTGATGTCCTTGCGCATCACGTCCACTCGTACGCTGCCAAGGTCGAGTTGGGTGACCATCAGTATTCCTGCTGCTGCTTGATGATCTCGAAGATGCGTTCCACTTCGGCTTCATTGTTGTCGAGCAACGGCATCAGCGCCTCGCGCTTGATCCGGTTCTCACGAGCTGCGTCTCCTCGCCAATCGTGGTTCCGCTCGCGCTTGATCGCCTCGTCAAGATCCACCGCCAGCTTCAACCTCGGATTTGGTTGTGGCAGAGGTCCCACGTCGTCCCTGACATTCCTTGTTGTTGCTGGACGCAGTGGCATGACCAGCTTGTCGTAGATCGCCCGCAGCGCAGCACTGCGCTTGAGCGGCTCGGGCGTGTCGGCAGCGTGCCCGGTCTGTACCTTGCCGACCAGATCCGCAATTTTCTTCAGATACTCCTCGTACTTGTCAGCCTGTTCCTTGCGGAACTTGATGACCTCATCCAGCAATGCCGACATCGTATCGTAGTACGCAGGGTTGTTCAGATGTTCCTGGATGATCTTGCTGCGGACATTGTTTTCGATGGTCTCCGCAATCGCGTCCTTGCTGTTTTTGATGCCAGCCGGAAGCTGATTGATCGCGTCGGCCATGCCGGTTTTGCTGATCAGATCGAGCAAGCCGAGATTGTCGAACGGGGATATCTTCCGCGGTGCCTTCGCTTCAATGTAGGTATCGATCAGGTGACGCATGTCCGCTTCGTACGGTTTCAGATCCAGCGATTCCCCGCTCGCCCGCCGGATCACCTCACGCAAGTCGGTATAGCGATTCACGTCGACTTTAATACGCGCCGCCGCGCCGCTGTCGTATCCCGCGCCGGAAAGATCATCGGCAAGGTTGCCGTAGGCGCGCAGCAAGGCGACCGCTGCCTTGTATAACGCCACTCGTTGCGGTTCGCGCTCCTTCAGTTCGGAAGCTATCTCGGTATTGCCGCAGAAATAGCGGATGTGGTCCCTGTCTGATTTGAGTGGCGCCACCGGCTCGCACAGCAGGTCGAGCACTTGCAATGCATCGTCCAACTTTTCGCGACCTTTCTCGAGACGATCCTGCATCAACACGTCGGGATCGACACCGCCCGCGCTGTGGTCGAGTTCGGACGAATAGACCTGCAAGGCACCGGTGCCCTTCTCGTTGACCAACTTCTTGAACAGGTCCTTGTAGTCGACGATGTAGCCGAAGTCCTTGTCGTCGCCGTCCAGCCGATTGGTGCGACAGATCGCCTGAAACAGGCCGTGATCCTGCATCGACTTGTCGATATACAGGTACGTGCAGGGCGGCGCATCCGCGCTGTCAACTTCCGAAGCGATCAATCTCGCCAAGGCGGCTGAGAAAATTGGTTGCAAAGGCATGATGGTGTTGCCGCCGTATGTGTATTCCACCGACTGGCGCGAGATGGGCGCACACATGCGCAGCGTGATCGATGCCACGTCGCTACCGTGCATGCTTTACAACAATCCGATTGCGTACAAGACCGATTTCTCGGCCGTCCAGATGGCTGAACTGGCGAAGGCCTGCCCGAACCTGCAAGCGGTGAAGGAGTCGTCTGCCGACGTGCGTCGCTTCGCGGCAATTCGCAGTGAGTTGAGTGATCGACTTGAACTGCTGGTCGGCATGGATGATGCCGTCGTCGAAGGCGTGGCGATGGGCGCGACTGGCTGGATCGCTGGGCTGGTGAATGCGTTCCCGGAAGAATCGGTGCGCCTGTTCGAACTCGCTCGCGATGGCGGCTATGACGCAGCGGCCGATCTCTATCACTGGTTCCTGCCGATGCTGCGCCTGGATACCGTTCCCAAGTTCGTGCAGTTGATCAAGCTGGCGCAGCAATGCGTTGACCTCGGCAGCGAGCGCGTTCGTGCGCCGCGACTGGTTGTTGAAGGTGCGGAGCGCGCGGCTGCGTTGAAGGTGATTGAGGACGCAATCGCTCATCCGGTCGGAAGCTGAGATGGCCAAACACGACGATGACTACACCTTGCAACCGGTCCTTATCGCCGGTGAATGGCGCGCGGCCAGGAGGCCGGACGGCGATTTCCGCGCGAACAATCCAGCGACGGGTGCATTGATCGGCCCACGCTTTCCGACCTGTGGCACGGACGATATCGAAGCGGCGCTCGTGGCAGCAGTAGATGCAAGCACCTCGTTGTCCACGATGGATCCCGAGCAGATCGCGACGTTCCTTGAACGCTATGCCGATGGCATTGAAGCAGCCGCCGAACAACTCGTTGCAGTCGCACACCGGGAAACCGCCCTGCCCGCGCCAACGCGATTGGCCGGCAATGAACTACCGCGTACGACGGGCCAGTTGAGGCAAGCGGCGGCGGCGGTTCGATCACACGCATGGACGAACCCGGTTATCGATACCAAGGCTGGTTTGCGCTCGCATCTCGCACCGCTGGGCAAACCGGTGCTGGTTTTCGGCCCGAACAACTTTCCATTTGCGTTCAACGCCATCGCAGGCAGCGATTTTGCTTCGGCAATTGCAGCGCGCAACGCGGTAATTGCCAAGGCGCACCCTTCGCATCCGGCGACCAGCCAGTTGCTGGCGCAGATTGCGCATCAAGCGGCTCGCGACGCGGGCCTGCCATCGGCAAGCATTCAGTTGCTTTACGACGTTCCGCCAACACTCGGCGCGAAGTTGTGCGCCGACCGCCGCCTTGGCGCGATTGGCTTTACCGGCAGTCGCAAGGCCGGGCTTGCATTGAAGGCTGCCGCTGATTCCGCTGGCATTGCGATGTATGCGGAAATGTCGTCAGTGAACCCGGTCTTCCTGCTTGAAGGCGCATTGCGCGAACGCGGCGCGGCACTGGCGAGTGAAGTGTTCGGA
The DNA here is from genome assembly GCA_043737255.1 of Luteimonas sp. Classification (GTDB taxonomy): domain Bacteria; phylum Pseudomonadota; class Gammaproteobacteria; order Xanthomonadales; family Xanthomonadaceae; genus JALYOU01. Next base: position 1,382 of record JAYTAY010000263.1, on the reverse strand, counting down.
TCATGCATGCTGGGCAGCGGCCAGTTCTGCACCAACCCCGGCTTGCTGATCGTGCCGAACATCGATGCTGGCGATACGTTCGTGGCAGCGCTTTCCGAGCGATTCAAGGCAGCACCAACGGCGACGGTTTTCAGTGCCGGCGTGCAGCACGATGCTGAAACCAATCTGGATGTCTTGCACAAGGCGGGCGCGAGTGTCCTCGCCAGCGCGAGCGGCGGGACCGGTCAAGGCTTTCGCGTCGCGCCGACCTTGCTCGGTATCGAGGCCAGCGACTTCATCGAAGACAGCGAACGGCTACAGACCGAAGTCTTCGGGCCCGTCAGCCTGGTCATTCGCGCTGACGATCTCGATCAGATGATTGGCATCGCCCGTTTTTTAGACGGCAACCTGACCGGTTCAATCTTTACCGCCAGAGACGGCAGCGACGATGCGAGTTGGCAGGCAATTGTCAGCGTGCTGCGAAACAAGGTCGGCCGATTGATCCAGAACAAGATGCCGACTGGCGTTGCCGTCAGCTCGGCGATGCAGCACGGCGGGCCTTTTCCTGCCAGCAGCCATTCCGGTTTCACGTCGGTCGGCATGCCGGCGTCGATTCGACGCTTTGCAGCCTTGCAAAGTTACGACCAGGTCAGCGACGCGCGCCTTCCCCAAGAACTTCGCGACGCGAATCCGCTGGGCATCCAGCGCTGCGTGGACGGAGAGTGGGCTCGTGATGTAATTGTACGGACGCGTGCGTAGGCGGGGCCTACTAGCTCAATGCTGCGCCGCTGGACGGATCGACCAGCCGTCATCCGCGAGCGGTCCCACGGGTGTCCGGAGAAATTCTTCTTGGCTGACTGACATGTCGTTGGCGGCTGAACGTTGACGCCTGCGAACCCTGACCTACTCGTCTCCCCGGCGCAGGCCGGGGCCCAGTGTACGACGGCTTCTGGCAGTCTTTTGGGGCTGTCGAGACAACACCGCACCAGACGAAGATTGCCAACAGCATTTGCCGACTGGACCCCGGCCTTCGCCGGGGAAACGAAATGGTGAAAGCTGCCGCCCTGGATAGTTGAGTCGCCCGTCCCCAAAAGTCACGTAGACCAATCGTCGCAACGGGTTCCACGATCTCGGTCAATTTATTCCGGAAAGCATTGCGCATTCGCAGAAATGACGAAGAACTTTTTTTGTCGGCTCAGTGGCCCGTGCAAACATTCTGGACAGCCCTGGGATGGCTCAGGTCTGGCCGTGGATTGCCCGATCAGATTCTGCCCAGCGCTCCATTGCCGCAAGGACCGGCTTCAGGCTGCGCCCCCCGAACCGTCAGCGCATAGTCCACGCGCGGTGGAATCCCAGCATAGTCGGTTCGTGGAACCAGACCATCGGCTTCCATTTCCTTGAGC
>JAYTAY010000262.1:0-3714 GCA_043737255.1 Luteimonas sp. | reverse complement strand
AACAAGCCACGTCGCCGCCGTTGGCTGCGCTGGATACTGGCGTTGCCGCTCTTGTTCCTGTTGGCCTCGGTGTTGCAGGTGGCGACCTTGCGCTTCGTCGATCCGCCCTTCTCGACCTTCATGGCGATCCGCCATTTCGCGGCCTGGAAAAGTGGCGACTGGCGCTACCGGTCGGCGCACGACTGGCGCGACCTCGATGAAATATCACCCAGTCTGCCGGTCGCGCTGGTGGCGGCAGAAGACCAGAATTTCGCCATCCATCACGGGTTCGACTTGAAGGCCATCGAGAAGGCGCGCAAAAACAATGCGCGTGGCCGCAAGGTGCGCGGCGCCAGCACCATCAGCCAGCAACTGGCAAAGAACCTCTTCCTGTGGAGCGGACGCAGTTGGGTTCGCAAGGGTATCGAGGCCTGGTACACGCTGTTGATCGAGACGCTGTGGCCGAAATCCAGGATTCTGGAGGTGTATGCCAACTTCGCGGAATTCGGCGATGGCGTGTACGGCGCGCAAGCCGCGGCGAAGACGTTCTTTGGCAAGAACGCAAAAAGTCTGACTGCCACCCAGAGTGCGCGACTGGCCGCCGTGCTGCCCAATCCAAAACATTACAAGGCCGGACGGCCCGGCCCTTATGTGCAGCGCCGCGCGCGCGCCATCGAGCGGCAGATGCGGTATATCGGCGGCGCCAGTTACCTGCGCACGCTTGATTGAATGTCTGGCAGTGCAGGCTGGGCTAACATCCCACGCATGACGAGCCACGATGCATTGACCGTTGTCGTTGCCGCACACAACGAGAGCGAAGCGCTGCCGATCCTGCACCCGCGGATTGCCGCCGCGCTGGACCAATTGCAGGCCGTGGACGGCCGCGTGTTGTACATCGATGACGGTAGCAGTGACGGCACCTGGCCACTGCTGCAGGCGTTGGCGGCGAGCGATCCGCGCGTGTCGTTGCTGCGGCTGTCGCGCAATTTCGGCAAGGAGGCAGCGCTCACTGCCGGACTCGATCATGTCGATACGGGCGCAGTGCTCATCCTCGACGCCGATGGACAGGATCCACCAGAACTGATTCCACTATTCGTCGCCAAGTGGCGCGAAGGCTATGACGATGTCCACGGTACGCGCACCCTGCGCGACGGCGATAGCTGGCTTAAACGGACCACCGCGCACGCGTTCTATCGGCTGATCGGCCGGCTGTCGAAGACGCCGGTGCCCGCCGATACCGGCGACTTCCGGTTGCTGTCACCGCGTTCGCTCGCTGGCCTGAAACAATTACGCGAACGCCATCGCTTCATGAAAGGGCTGTTCGGCTGGGTTGGCTACAACCAGGTCGCGATCCCGTACCAGCGGCAGCCGCGTGTCGCCGGCACCAGCAAATTCAGTCTCTGGGCGTTGTGGAACTTCGCGTTGGAAGGCATCACCAGTTTCTCCACCGCGCCATTGCGCGTTGCGACGTATCTGGGATTGGTGACAGCGCTGATTGCGTTCGCCTATGCGATATGGATCGTGCTCAAGGCGCTGTTGTGGAGTGATCCGGTGGCAGGCTGGCCGACGATGATGGCAGTGATCCTGTTCCTCGGTGGCGTGCAGCTGATCGCGCTCGGCTTGATCGGCGAATACCTCGGGCGCCTGTATGAGGAATCCAAGCAACGGCCGTTGTACCTGGTCGATGCCTGGCGTCCCGCTGCAGGAGTATCCTCGGCACAGGTGGCAGTGGAAGGAGTCGGTGATGCGTACGGTACGCCAGCTACTCGCGTCGAAAACGTCTGAAATCCACGCAATCGCTCCGGACGCGCCGGTGATCGATGCGATCAAGTTGATGGCCGACAAGCGCATCGGCGCTGTGCTGGTGATGCAAGGCGGCCGTCTTGCCGGCATCCTCTCGGAACGCGATTACGCGCGCAAGATCGTGTTGCAAGGCCGGTCATCCGCGGATACGTCGGTTAGCGACATCATGACCGGTGATGTCGTCACCGTTGGCTTGCACGACACGGCCGATCGCTGCATGCAGATCGTCACCGAGAGCCGCATCCGCCATCTGCCGGTCATGGAAAATGACATGGTGGTCGGAATCGTTTCGATCGGCGACCTGGTCAAGGCGGTGATCGAGGATCAGCAACTTGAGCTTGATCAGTTGCAACGTTACATCGCGTCGTAATCGATCTCCGCCGCAGGTTACTTCGCGTAGCGGCCGCCGCAGCTGCTGTCCTTACCCGGGCCCAGCTCAATCGTCGCCAGCAACGCGGCGGGTGGTGCGATGCTGCCAAGAGCCAACGCGATGGCGGCGCGCAATCCGGCTCGTTTGAAATCCGGCTTGAACGACGGATCCTTGAAAGTACCGCTGACTAGCAGCGGCGAACGCAGGGAAAAAATGCTGCGGTCTTTCGGTCGCGGCTTCAGAGTCAGGTTGAGGGTTTCATTTTTCAGGCTGATATCGCCTTCGCCGATGATGATGGTGTCGGTGGTGTCAAACGCCAGCGCACGCGTCGTCATGACGCCATTGCGCACGGCGAAGTCGCCGAATGCGCAACGGATCGGGATCTTGCGATCCTTGGTGATAATGAATTTCAGCGCTTCGGCGATATCCAGTCCCGCCCATTCCATCAGCAGGTTGCTGATCTGGCCGCGGCCCATGCCGATGGAAATATCACCGCCGGAGCTCCCCAGTATTTGTGCGATCGAGTTGCCGGTCCCATTGATTTTCATGTTGCCGCCAACCTTGCCGACCGCGCCTTGCATCAATTCGGCATTTGGCAACAACTGCCCGATGTTGAGGCCACGCGCATTGATGTCGGCATTGGTGCGGATAGTCGCCTCTCGCGCGTCCATGCGGATGGTCGAGCGGATATCACCACCAGCGACACCGAAATTCAGCGGTTCGAGTCGCAGCACACCGTTGTCGAGGAACAGATGCGCGTCCATGTCGTCGAGCGGCAACGATGGCGCATTGACCCGCGCCGCGCGCAACCGTACGTCGGCATCCATCGCGCGCATCTTGTCCAGTTCGTAAGGCGTGTTCGGCAGCACACGCGGACGCGCCGCCTGGGCAGCGGCCTTGGCCCGCAATTCCGCATTCGTGACCTCGTTGCCGCCGGCTTGCGGCGCGGCGCCGACAAAGCCCGCCAAGTCATCAAAATCCAGCCGTTTCGAGCGCAGGTCGGCCTTGAAGAACGTGCGATCACCGTTGGTGACATGCGCATACCCGGCCAAGTCGCTGTCACCGACCATGCCGGTGAAGCCATCATATTTCCAGGTCTTGCCATCGCGCGTCAGTTGCCCATCGAGCTTGTACGGGGGGGTCGGCGGCGTGGCCACGCCGATCAATGGATACAGATCGTCGAGATTCTGTCCGGACAATGCGAGCTTCAAATCGAAATCGCGAAGACGCAGCGGATCGAGCAACGTGCCGCGTGCATGTGCATGGGTCGGACCCGCGGACGCGCGCATGTCGATGCGATAGGGCTGCTCGGTGTTGCGAAGTTCCAACGGCGATTCCGCGGTGCCTTTCATCGTCAAGCGATTACCTTGCCAGCGGCCACCGCCCTTGATCGCAATGGTCGGCGATGCTTCGTTGGCGCGCGGCGCCTGGCTTGCGACCGTGACATCAAGATCGGTCTTTTGCCTGGCGTCGATGAACTGCAGGCGGCCGTCATCGATCCACAGCGCGCGGAACTGCAGCGGCTTGCCGTCCTGCTTGCCGAAAACCCAGTTGCCGATCCC
>JAYTAY010000261.1:0-8579 GCA_043737255.1 Luteimonas sp. | reverse complement strand
ACACCAAGTCGCGCCGTGGTGCAGAGCGCCGGAAATGCCTATCGCATGCGAGCGGAGTTCATCCGCGACGAGTTTGTCCTCGCCGGACCGGTGCAACAGCTGTTTCTGCGCTACACCCAGGCCCTGCTCACCCAGATGGGCCAGACCGCCGTCTGCAACCGACACCACAGCGTCGAGCAGCAGTTCTGCCGCTGGCTGCTGATGAGCCTGGATCGACTGTCGTCCAGCGAACTGACGATGACCCAGGAACTGATCGCGAACATGCTGGGCGTGCGTCGCGAAGGCGTTACCGAGGCCGCTGGAAAATTGCAGCGCGCGGGCGTGATCAGCTACAGCAGAGGTCGCATTCGGGTTCTCGATCGGCCACACCTGGAACAGATCGTCTGTGAGTGCTATGAGGTGGTCAGGAAGGAATTCGCGCGTCTACTCCCGTGGGAAGCAACGAAGCCCGCCAGCGCTGGAACCTCCACGCCGCAACCTTGAGTCTTGGCGAGATATGAGCGTGGACGTGCCGCTGACACGCGCCTCCGGCGCAAGGGCGGGGTACTCTCAGCCGTGCGCGGATGGATTGCGATGTTGGAATTGCCCATTCGGTATTCTGGAATTTTCGGGCACCGCCGTCGCGGCTTTTGCGATGCATCAGCTCCTGATTTTTGCCATTTGGCAAATGGGATCTGGAGGTCGATGGACAGCGAATTCGGGTCGCCTTCTTTTTTTCGACCGCGCGGGTTGCCGCCTGATCCGATCGCGGAATTGCGTACCGGTGACTAATCTGGGGAAGCTCCAATGCGTAGTAACGAACCAAAATCAGGCGGCGAAGAAGGTTGGGGCTCGCAGGGCCACGTCCATACGCTACTGCTGATGGCCGTTACGGTTGCCGGTCTGTATCTGTGCTTTCTGCTTGCGGCACCATTCTTGCCCGCGATGGCTGGCGCATTGGCATTGGCCGTGTTGTTTGCACCGCTACACCGGCGGCTGGAGCGACATCTTGGCGCTGGCAACATGGCGGCGACCACTTGCGTGCTCGTCGTAGCGCTGATCGTGGTCGTGACTGTCTTCGTTATTGCCAGTCGGTTGATTGCTGAACTTGGGCGGGGCGCCCAGGCAATCCAGGCACTGGTGGAATCCGGCAGCTGGCGCGCTGCGTTCGATCAACACGCGCTGCTGGCGCCTCTTGGTCAATGGCTGGACAAGCAAGTTGACCTGCGCGCCATCGTTGCGCCCGCCGCCGCTTGGTTGACAAGCTCCGGGGCATCCCTGGCCCAGGGTTCGGTGGTTCAGGCCATTGGCGCTGTCCTGATCTTCTACATGCTCTTCTACATGCTGCGCGATCGCGCAGCGGCAATGCAATCACTTCGCTCACTCTCGCCGCTGTCGTCGGCGGACATGAGCCGGCTGTTTTCCGAAGTCAGCGATACCGTACTTGCCACGCTGTATGGAACGTTGATCGTGTCCCTGATCCAGGGCGCACTCGGCGGCTTGATGTTCTGGTGGCTTGGGCTGCCAAAGCCCTTGCTATGGGGTGTCGTGATGGGATTGCTCGCCATTGTGCCGGTGCTGGGCGCGTTCGTGATCTGGGTGCCAGTGGCGATCTTTCTGGCACTGGAAGGCCGCATTGGCAGCGCGCTGGTTCTTACCGTGTGGGGTGCGATTGTCGTCGGCGGAATCGACAACCTGCTGTATCCAATGCTGGTCGGCAAGCGCCTTAAAATGCACACGCTCGTCGTCTTTGTCTCGATCGTCGGCGGGCTCATGATCTTCGGTCCGTCCGGCTTGATCCTGGGCCCGGTAATAGTCACTGTGACCCGGCTGCTACTGCACGTGTGGAAGCGGCCACCACTCGAAGCTGCGGTGAGCCAGTTGGAACCTGACATGCCGTCCTCGACATAGTGCTCAGCACTCGAAGTGACGGACAAGTGCAGCGAATGAATGTGAAGCACCCTCACTTGATCGGCAATTCGCATAATCTCGGCGGAGATGAGACCGCGCACCGGCTCTCCGCCAGCAGCAGGGAAACCAGCTTGGCGAAGTCAGCCGCGGTGTTAATCAGCATTTTTCATCGACCGCGAATCCGGTTCACCAGTTTCCGCAGTTCGCTGTAGATGAACACTCCGCTCGCCATCGCCGCGCACACGAGCCACTGGTCCAGCGCCAGCGGTGCGGTGCCGAAAGCCATGTTCAAGAACGGGAGGTGCACCACGGCTACTTGCAATAGCAACGCGAGTGCAACGGCGCCCCACAACCAGCGATTGGCAAACAGTCCAACGAAGGCACTGCGGGTGTCCGAGCGCGCGGTGAAGCAGGTGAACAGGCTGGTGAACGCAAGCACCGTAAAGCCTGCGGTGCGGGCCGTGGTCAGGTTTCCGGTGCCGGGAATCAACCCGCCCGGCAGGTAGAAGTCCATCGTAAGCAAACTCACCAGCGCGATCACCAGACCCGTCTGGATCACGCTCGACCACATGCGAGCATCGATCAGTCGATCATTCAAGTGACGCGGTTTGCGAGCCATCAGGTCGTCGCTGGCGGGGTCCACACCCATCGCGAGCGCGGGCGCCGAATCGGTGATGAGATTGATCCACAGCAACTGGGTGGCCAGCAGTGGCAGCACAACGCCCCCATTGGCGCCTGTGGCGGTGGACTTCAATCCGATCACGCCGGCCCCCACCACGCCCAGGAACACGGTTAGTACCTCGCCCATGTTGGACGACAGCAAATAGCGCAGGAACTTGCGGATGTTGTCGAGGATGGCGCGCCCTTCGCGCACGGCGACGACGATGGTGGCGAAGTTGTCGTCGGCCAGAATCATCTTGGCCGCTTCCTTGGTCACTTCGGTCCCGGTCACGCCCATCGCGACCCCGATGTCGGCCGCCTTCAAAGCCGGCGCGTCGTTGACGCCATCACCGGTCATAGCAACCACGTTGCCGGCCGCCTGTAGTGCGTCGACGATGCGCAGCTTGTGCGCTGGCGCGACGCGAGCATAGACCGAGGTGTTGAGCACGGTGGCGGCAAAGGTCGCATCGTCCATCGCATCGATCTCGGCGCCTGTGAGTGCCGCTGAACCCGCGTCGACGATGCCCAAATCGGCTGCAATGCGCGCGGCCGTTTTCGGGTGATCGCCGGTGATCATCACGACCCGGATGCCGGCCCCGCGCGCTTCGCGGATGGCCACCGCTGCTTCTTCGCGCGGCGGGTCGATCATGCCGACGGTGCCAACGAAAACCAGTGCGCTTTCAAGTGTCTCGGCATTCGTTTGGTCTTCGCCGGGCGCCAGAGGCCGATAGGCCACCGCCAGCGTGCGAAGTGCGGCATTGGTCAGGGTGTCGACGTCGGCCAGCAGCTTCGTTCGTAGGGCCCCATCCAGCGCAACGACTTCCAGCCCCACGCGAACCTGGGTACACCGACCGAGCAGCACGTCCGGCGCGCCCTTGGTGATCGCAACGAGCATGTCGCCATGTTCATGGTCGCGTTCGATCGTCGTCATCAGCTTGCGTTCGGACGTGAACGGGATCTCGCCGACACGTTCAAACCGTCGCTCTCGCCGCTCCCTGACCGCGCCATGGCCAAGCTTGCGCTCGGCCACCAGGAACGCAGCCTCGGTGGGGTCACCGAGAATCTCCCACTCGCAGCCCGTTGCCTGGCGCAGGTCGGAGTTGCCGGCCAGGCTGCCACCACTGAGCACCACAAGGGTTTCATCGTGCAGCGGCCCGGCGGCCAATTCGGCACCGCCGCTCTCGACCTTGCCTTCAGGCGTGTACCCCACGCCGCTGATATGCGTGTCGCCCGATGCCGTCATCACGCGCTTGATGGTCATCTCCGCACGCGTCAGTGTCCCGGTCTTGTCCGAGCAGATGACCGAAGCGGAGCCCAGCGTCTCCACTGAAGACAGGTTCTTGACGATGGCGTGGTGTTTGGCCATGCGCTGCACGCCGAGCGCAAGCACCACCGCCAGGATGGCGGGCAGCCCCTCCGGCACAGCAGCCACCGCCAGCGACACGCCGAGCAGCAGCACGTGGACCACATCGGCGGTGCTGCGAATCTCGGAGATGAGCAGGATGGTGACCACCACCACGGCGATGACCACTACCGCCAAGCCCAGCGTGCGCCCGACGCGCGCCACTTCTTTTTCCAGCGGCGTCGGCTCCTCGACAGTCGCCTCCAGCAGCGCCGCGATCCCGCCCATCTGGGTTGCCATGCCCGTGGCCGTGACCACCGCACGGCCCGTGCCTTGTGCGACCGCCGTGCCTTTGAAAACCATATTGAGCTGATCCGCGAGGGGTGCCGGGGCGGGCAGCGTTGCGATGGCCTTCAGCACGGCTTCGCTCTCGCCGGTCAGCGCAGCCTCCTGCACGCGCAGGCTCGTAGCCTGAAGCAGGCGCGCATCAGCGCCGACGGCGTCGCCCTCGGCCAGCACGATCACGTCGCCGCGTACCAGCTCAGCACTGGGCACACGCTGCTCCTTGCCGTCACGCAGCACCGTCGTCGTGGCCGCCGTCATCTTGGCTAGTGCAGCTACGGCGTTGTGCGCCTTCGCTTCCTGCACATGGCCGAGCACGCCATTGAGCAGCACGACCGCCGCGATGACGATCGCATCCGCCGGCCAGCCGACACGGCCCTCAACCCACCACGCCAACAACGCGATGAATACCGCGGCCAGCAACAGATAGATCAGCGGCTCGTGGAACTGCGCCAGCGCACGCCGCCAAGCGGGAACGCGTGGGGCAGCGCGCAGTTCATTGGGCCCGTTTTGCGCACGACGACGCGTGGCTTCTGTTGCGTTCAACCCGTTTCCAACGTCCACCGCCAGGGCCGTCGCCACCGCGCCGGCCTCCATGACCGACGGGTCGCCGATGTCCCCGGGCTGGCCGGGTTTCGCGGGTCCAGAGGCCTGCTTGACGCTGGGCTGCGTTGCGCTGGCTCCAAGCGGCTTCATGCATCAACCAAGGGCGAATGGCCCTTCGACAGCCTGACGCTGCCTGAGCCCGAAAGCACGAAGACGAACATGAGCCAGTTGACGGGTTCGGCTTTCTGGGTCCGCCAAATGGTCAGATCTAATCCTGTCGTGCTGAGCACGAGAAGGATGAGACCCCCGCCGATGCCGGAAGTCCAAGCGAGGCAACCGATCAACGCGTGGCGACGAACCGAGGGCTCGAGCGTCATGACGATTCGGTCCTGACGCCCGCCGACCGGCGCCACTTGATGGGCCGGCATGTGAACCGGCCACACCGCCTCGTTGTAGGCGAAGAAAACGTCCAGAAACGGTTTAGGCGAGAAGGACAACATGTGGACTATCTATCCTCAGCGAGGCGGCGGAACGAGCAACTCGTCGCGATGGGCCTCGACAAATTGCGCAAACTCGATCGGTGCTCTGCCCGTCAAGTAGGTCACCGTATGCGTCACGGGTGGCGTGCCCGTGAATCGCGGCAGCATGTGGAGCAGCAGCATCACGAGGATTAAGCCAGGCTCGCGACCCTCGTGACGCAGCGTACGGTAGAACCGCCATGGGCCGGGCGAGAGATACGTGATGGGCGTGCCTAAACCCGTCGTCAACTTCTCGGCCATCTGCTGGAAGGTCAGCAGAGTTGCCGATGTCAACGTGTAGGCTTGCCCGTGGTGCTGCGTGTCGGGTTGCGTCAGCACTCGGGCAGCAACTCGGGCGATATCTTCGACATTCACGAGTGTGAACCGGGCGTTCCCTGCCGGCAGGAAGATGCGGTGCCGGCGCACCAACTCATCGTGAAGCGTGCTGGTGAAGTTCTGCATGAAGTATGCCGGCCGCAGCAATGTATACGGCACGCCACCGGACACTACCCTGCGCTCGATCCTGTGGTGTGGGATGAACCAATTGCCCTCCGCTCCCTGCACCGACAAGAACACGATGTGCTTGACCCCGTGTTGCCGCGCCCGCGCAATCAAGTCACGAAAATCGCCAGTGAGCTGCGGTGGACGCATCAGGAACAGACTGTCGCAGTCGGCCAGTGCAGCGTCGTGACTAGCGCGGTCGAGAAAGTCGAACGCCACCGGTTCCACGTGCGCGGCATCACTCCATTTCAGGGCATCCACCGCGAGATCGCGCACTCCCGCGCGAACGAGGATGTGGTCGTAGGCACTTAGCGCCGCAATCACGGCGGAGCCGACCTGACCCGTGGCGCCGGTTACGAGGATGCGTTTCATGGCGCGGCACTCATTGGGTTAGTGATGGCTCGCGGACGGCAGCCGCAGCTCGACGACGGCCGCCATCACCTTGTCGATGTGTCCGACCCAAGTACGGCTCCCGTCGTCGAATCCGATGGACTTCGCGCCTACAATCCGTTCAGCCGTGTACTGCGCGCTGGCGTCGGTGCCATACTGATCGTCTCGTGCGCTGATGATCAGCGTCGACATATGGATCGACGCCAAAGGCGATGGCAACAGGTGTTTGCCCAGGGCCGCGTCGCTGCGCAAGCCCTCAGTGCGCAGCGACACCATATTGTCAAGCATGATCGACCCGCACCCGCATCCGCATCCGCACTTGCGGGCCGGCATGCGCCAGCAGTTGGGCAGGGGTGGCGAGCACCACCTCGACGAGACCGGATCGCGCGCCACGTGCAGCGCAGACCAGAACAGGGAGTCCGACCCGATCAGCCGCATCATCGTGGCCTCGATCCAGGGCGGCATGGGTGCAGCGGAATCCGCCTGCGTAGGCGGCTTGTAGGCCAGCGGTACCAGCAGCAGAGTTTCCACGATTATCAGGCAGGCTCCGCTTCCTACAGCTGTGCATCGAACGGCTGGGCGCTGTAGGTTACGGACATCGCCTGCTAAACGATGATGACGCCCCCGAAAGTGATCGGATTCGCGCGCCTTATCTTGTTTCGAAAAGCCGTTCGCCGGAGAACCTGCATTCTGGCTGACCCCTTTCAGCGCCAGCCAGACCGCGCGTTGCGATCCGCTTGCGCCAGCTAGAAATCCGGCCAACGGCTTGTTCTGCCCAGCGTAAATGCGAGGTCTGGCGACACTATGTGCCTTCCATGGCCGCCTTGCGACGATCCAGGACGAACACAATTCGTTGCCGATCGCAGGGAAGCCTGTTCAAACTTTGAGTTCCATCTCAGTGCATGAATTTCCTCATCGTTTCGCAGTTCACTACCTCCAACCAGAGCTTGTCGATCATTTGCAGCGCAGCAGCATGTTCCGGATCGTCAGGGGTGTCTGTGCGATTGCCCCGTTTGCCGACACCGAAACAACCCGCGCCGATGGAAGGGGCGAGCGGGATACGCGCGCGGATGTGCGGCGGATGTGCGGCTAAGTTCGCTGCCACACAGACGGCGGCTGCATTTGTCGTCACATTGGTTCCGTTCGACTCAGGTCGTACACCTGACAATCGTCGGAACCTTACGCCGGACCTACCGGCGACCTTCCAGTGCCCGCGCCGGATTGCGTCCCGTCCTTACTGGAGAAACCCATGTCTACCGTGCCGCTTGCCTCAACTGGCAATCGACTGCTCAATTTGCTGCCGCCGAGGGAACGCGACCGCATACTGAAGGACGCCACGGTGGTTGAGTTGCCTTTCGGTGAAACCCTGTGGGAACAGGGTGATCGAATGCGCCATGTCTACTTTCCGACAAAGGGCTTCATTTCACTACTGACGAGCGTCGATGACCACATGCTGGAGGTCGGCATGGTTGGCGACGAAGGCATGTGCGGACATTCAATGGTACTGGGGAGCGATGCGGCACCGCTGCGTGCGCTGGTGCAGGGCGCCGGCGAAAGCCTTCGGTTCAAGGCGTCGACCTTCAAGCAGCATTTGGACAGCGTCGCGCTGCGCAAGATCATGTTGGGCTACGTCCACGTACTGCTTTGCCAGCTCGCGCAAAACGCTGCCTGCATGCGCTTTCACGTGGTGGAGGCGCGGCTTGCACGCTGGCTGCTGATGACCCAGGACCGCGCGCATGCAGATACGTTCGATGTCACCCAGGATTTCCTGGCCTACATGCTCGGCGTGCGACGCGTTGGCGTTAACGCTGCGGCGCGCATCCTGCAGTCACGAGAGCTGATCCGCTATTCGCGCGGGCACATGGACCTTCTTGATCGCAAAGGCCTCGAAGCGGCGGCCTGCGTGTGCTACCGGCGCGACTTGCAAACCTATCGACACGTGCTCGGCGCAGGCAGAAAGGCGCGTCGCTGATATCGAAAAAATCTGCACGCATGCGACAGCGCGACCGCTTTTGGATGCTGATCAGAGTATCTATGAGGACCCGTGGTTGCCGTTCCACATCTGCTTGACCTTCGCCAGAATTCCATGATTGCTCGGCGACATCGCGGGCGGCGGTGATGGATTCTCGACCTCGATGCTGAGTTATCTCAACGGCCGGAATTCTAGCGGTCGACGCGCGCCCAGAGTAAAGATGAAGCCGAGCGGGTTAAGGCGCATGAGCTATTCCGTGAGCAAGGAATGTTGGCTGATGGGGTGAAGTGATGCGGCCGGTAGAACGCGAAGTGGCTGCTTCCGAGCCGGAGTTGCCAAAGCGCAACCCTTGGTCAGCTTGCGCCAGCAACAAACCCGGTCGATGCCATATTCCGCCCAGCGTGAATGAAAGGCTCGA
>JAYTAY010000260.1:0-3719 GCA_043737255.1 Luteimonas sp. | reverse complement strand
TTGGAATCCCACTCACCCTTGCGCGTCCAGTACGTGTGCTCGAACGTGTGCTGCACGTAGAACAACCACACGCCGAGTGCACCGGCGATCAGCACGATGGGCAGATGCACCAGCAACACCGTATTCCAGCCGATGAAGAAACCCATGGCCAAAACGGCGACGACCAGCATCAGGTTGTTGAGCAGCACGCTGGCCCATTCCTTCTTCCACGAGAACGGAAGATCAAACGGGAAGCGATGCTTGATGACGAACTGGTATGCCGGGCCGATGCCCAGCAACACCGGCGTGCTGCGATAGAAGCGATAGCAGAAGCGGCGAAACGGCGTCAGCGCCTGGTACTCCGCGACGGTCAACGTTTCGATGTCACCCATCTCGCGTCGATCAAGGTTGCCGGAGGTGCCGTGGTGCACGGCGTGGGTCTTCTTCCAGTAGCCGTATGGAAACAGGGTGATCAAGCCGAGGCAACGCCCGACCAGATCGTTCGCGCGCTGGCTGGCGAAGAACGAACCGTGTCCGCAATCGTGCTGGATGATGAAGGTGCGCACGTACAAACCGGCCGTGGGCAGCGCCAGCAACAACGTCCAGGCAAAATTCCACTGCGCCACCACGCTCCATGCCATCAACGCCCACAGCGCGGCGAACGGCACCAGGGTGTTGATCAATTGCCAGACCGCGCGGCCAAGATGCGGCTTGGCGAAGGTCGCGCACATCTTGCGCAGGTTGACGGAGGTGGTGCTGGCTGGGACGGCGCTCAAGAGCATCTCCTGGTGGATGCAAGTATTGTCGGGGGCCGATGGAGTCAGGGCAATGACGTGCGCCGCGTACTCGGATGTGCGTTCAGCAAAGCCTTCACATTCGTAGCCCCTGCAGTGGTGCAAATGGCGATGCGCGTAGACTTCGCGACCAGGTCGTCTTCACGACGCGGACCTTAAAGCCATGTCGGTCACGCACATCCCGTTCGCCCACGACGCACCCGGCATTGATCCAGGCGTCGACTGCGCCAATTGCGAAGCGATCTGTTGCCGGCTCACCGTGGTGATCCTGCCCGGGGACGCCGTGCCCGACGGCCTGACCACGCACGATGACCACGGGCTGGAAATGATGGCGCGTGGCGAGGATGGCTGGTGCGTTGCACTGGACCTGGACACGATGCGTTGCGGCATCTACGAACAACGTCCGCAGATCTGCCGCAAGTTCGCGATGGGTGGTCCGTATTGCCGTGCCGAACGCGAAGAGTGGCGCGGCCTGGCCGCCGAGGTTGCTTCGCCGCTATTGATACCGATCGTGTTGCGTTGAGCGTTGCGCTCCGGACAATGTCTGGCTGGTTTGTCTATCTGATCGAATGCCGCGACGGCAGTCTGTATACCGGCATCGCCGTTGATGTCGATCGCCGTTACGCCGAGCACGTTGCCGGCAAGGGTGCGCGTTACACACGTTCGCATCCGCCCGCGCGATTGTTGGCGCGCTTTGAATGCGCGGATCGCGCTGCCGCCAGCCGCGCTGAATACGCGGTCAAGCAACTGACGGCTGTGCAGAAGCGTGCGTTGTGCGATGACCCCGATCCCTTCGGGATATTCACGGCGCCACTTGATGGCGGCGCGAACAACGTTGCTTGAATCGAGCGCGTTGGGAAGCCGTCGCGCTACGGCTGGGATTCGCTGATTTCCTCAAGGATGACCCATTTGCCCGTGTTGTCAGAGCCGACCAGAAGTGCGATGGGACTGGAATAGTTTTTCCTGACCGACCGACGTGTCGCGGTGATGCGAACGTTCTGGCCCTCGGTGGCGTATGCGACCTTGGAGTAGGTGCTGTAATCGCCGCGCGACTTGGCGATGGGCATTGCGGTGTCGATCAGCTGCTTGTACCGCAACGCAGGAATCTCGATGGTGCGGACTCTGCCGTCAGGGTATTTCCGGGTGTTCTGAATCAAAGCATTGTCGGAGTAGAGGTCGGCGACATCCGGATCAAAGGCATGTTCCAGCGACACGTACCTGGCAAACAGTGCTTTGGCTGCAACCGTTTGCTTGGTGGACCCGGCAGCTGCCGCAACACAGGCAGCCATCAGCAGCAGGGTGCATGCAAACAGGCGAAGGCACGATTTCATGGGAGTCCTGAGATGTTGTAAGGATCAACTTGACGATGCTGCAGGATCACGCCCGCCCGTGCATCGGGCCGCCTGCATGTTCCATCCGGTGGAAGCGCCATTGGGCAGCAACAAGATCTTGCCGTCACGCTCGCCGGCTGCAGCCGCGGCCACCGCCTGCTTGATCTGGTCGATGCCGTAGGTCGCCTGTACACGCGCGGAAAGTGTGCCGCTGGCGATCAATCCGGCCAGTTCGCCAAACAACGCGGCACGGCGTTCGGGTGTGGCTGTCTTGTACCACTGCGACAACCAGAAGCCGCGCAGCGTGATGTCGCGGAACACGAAGGACGCCGGCGAGATCTGGCAGGGCTCGCCGCTCATCGCGCCGTAATTCACCAAGGTTCCGCCGTGTCCAAGCGATTGCGCGAGATGTTCGGTGGCGATGCCGCCGACCGCATCGAAACCGAGCCGGATCGCCGCCCCGCCCGTCGCCGCACGCACGCGTTTGGCGAGATCGTCACCCTCCACCAGGACGACGTCGCCCCCGTCCTGCTGCACGGATGCAACCGCCGATTCGCGGCGCACGACATTGACGGTCTTCAAACCGTGCAACTTCGCCAACTGGATCAGGTATCCGCCGACCGCGGAGTTGGCCGCGTTCTGGATGATCCACTCGCCCGGTTGCAGGTCGACGAATTCCGACAGGAACAGCCTTGCCGTCGGTGGATTGACCGTGATCATCGCGAGCTGTTGCGGATCGACATCGTTCGGCAGCGGCACCAGTGTTTTTGCATCTGCCACCAGATGCGTCGTCCAGGTGCCACTGCCCACTGGCAACAACACGGTTTGTCCGATCGTCAAGCGCCCTGCAGCGTCGGTAATTTCCACGATGCGGCCAACACCTTCGTTGCCGCCGACTGCTGGCAGCGGTGGCAGCGCGCCGTATTGACCGGTCAAGGTCAGCACATCGGAAGGATTGATTGGCGCGGCGAGCACTTCCACCAGCACCTGCCCCGCGGCCAACGGCGGCAACGTGAACTCGGTTGCGTCGATGACGTCCTGCGGCACGGGACCGCGTTGTGAATACTCGGCGCGTTTCATGCCATGCCCGCCTTGTGTCCCACGGGGACTTCCTTCGGTCTTAGGAGCGCACCCGGGCGCGATGAAGCGTTACATGCAGAGCCTGTCGCGCCCGGGTGCGCTCTTACAAAGGCGAACCAGATCAGCATAATCCTTTCAGGCGTTTTGCATTCGCCACCGCGCGCTTGCGCACCGGCGCCATGCCCTTGCTCGCGACGTGCATGGCAGCCGACTGCATCTGGTGCCCAAGTTGTGTCATGTCTGCCGCTGTCATGCCGCGGGATGCACCAAACGGCGTCCACCACAGGCTCGACTGCTTGAACGCCATCTGCGTGAGCGTGGTGGCGATCTGCATCTGCGAGGTCATCGCCTGCGATGCCATGGCTTGCCAGGATTCTGCAAACGCAGCCACTTTCTCGTCGCCCATCGCCTTGAACTCGCGGCTGTCCCTGGCGTTGGGCGCATGGCCCGCCATCAGCATGCGCGCGGTGCGGTGCGCGACGACTTGCGGCGCGGCGAGCATCATTTCGGTCATTTGTTGTCCTAGGCGCGAGGC
>JAYTAY010000259.1:0-8594 GCA_043737255.1 Luteimonas sp. | reverse complement strand
TGCCGCAATATCTTTATGCCGCACTCGATGGCTACGACCTGGTTGCCGCGACGCGGCTACAGGTGCTGCATGTCGTGCTCGCATCCGTCGGCATGTTTGCGTTGTGTCGTTCGTTCGGTCTTTCGCGTACTGGCGCGCTCGTCGCTGCTTGCGGTTATCTGTTCAGCGGTTCGTTTTTCTCCAATGCGCAACATGTGGACATCGTGCGTGGCGCCGCGCTGTTGCCGTGGTTGGTTTATGCGCTGCACCAGTTGTGGAAGCATGGGACGGCGTTCTGGTTCCTGCTGTTTGTTCTGGTGTGCTGGCAGGTGATCGTTGGCGCCTACCCAGGCATTGTCGTGTCCTCGGGTTACTTGTGCGCGGCGCTGATCGTCGTTTTGGGGTTGAAGAAGCCCGCAGCGACGGACGTCCGGCTGTCGAGAGTGTTGCTGATCGGCATCGGGTCGCTGTGTGCGGCCGCCCTGGCGTCCGTCAAATATTTGCCGGCATTGCTGGACGTCGCCAATGTGCGTCAGTCGGTGGACCCGGCCGCACTTGCAAATGCATCGATCTTCAGCACCTTGGTGTTCGACTACGACGTCTCGTTTCTGCCGAACGACCTCACCATGCGGGATCTCTTCCTGCCGACTTCGTTGTTCTACCTGGCGGCCATCGGCGTGCGCAGGGACCAGATCTCGGCGTTCGGCGTCGCCGCGGTGGCCATGGCGATTGCCTTCATGGTGGATATAGGGTGGTGGCAGTCGCTGGTCGCACTGCTGCCCGGGACCAGAATCAGCCGCTTCCCTCTTTCCGATTTCAGACCCGTTCTCCATGTGGGCACATGTCTGCTGGCCGCTTCATGCGTGACCCAATTGATGCGTGGTGATTTCGGGACTGTTTCCAGGTGGGCGCTCCGGACGACCCTTTTCACGCTGGCCCTGCTTGGCTTGGCCTGGTACGGGTTACGGCTGGGTCACCGGCCGTCAAACATTTACTGGGCGCTTGCGTCTACCGTATTGCCGGCGCTGGTCTGCTTGACAGCCATCAAGGGGATACTCAGGTCGCCCATCGTGCACGCAGCGTTCCTGGGCATCGTGTTGATGGTGCTCGCGCACGGCCGTGACCATATCCTGACCAATTCGCGCGCCTGGAACGTGGAGCGCAACGACGCGATCGAACGTAATCTCTTTGGAAATACACTCCGCGTGTTGACTTCGGTCAATCGATTCAAGGCGCTTGAATGGAGACCGGAGCGGCTTGTGTTCAACAAGCTACCGGTGGTTTCCAGGGCCGAACTGATTGATAGCCGGTACCAGTTGGGATGGGTCGCCGAGGAGTTTTCTGCGTTCGGGTACGAGAACTACAAATTCATGCCGGGCCTGCGCCGACTTTACGTTGCTGCGCAAACCGATGCCGAACCCCTGGATCGCGCTTCCCTGGACTGGATGTTGCGTCGGTCGGCGATCCAAGTACTTGCTGGGCAGGCGGATATTTCTGCAAACACGCTGGCGGCGTGCGTCCAGCCGGTGTGCCGTGCCGCAGGGACGGAGACCGTGGATATCCGAATGAAGCAGTTCCGGGAAAACGGAGCGGTCTACGAGATCGCCAGCAAAACGCCGTTCTTTTTCGTCGAGAATGAAGCCATGTACCCGGGCTGGACGTCCTTCCAGTGCGTGGGAGCCGACTGTCAACAGGGGCCGCTTGCAGTTGCAACGAACAAATTCCTGAGAGGTTGGCCGATGCCTGCCGGTCGCTACCGACTGATCACTTACTACAGGCCGCCTGGCTGGGCAGCGGCCTCCGTCATTTCATGGCTTGGCGCGAGCATTGCGTTGCTGCTGGGGTTGTTCCTTGCTTACAGCACGATGTCGGTGCGACGTGATCCGAATACACGCAAGGAGAACGTCTGATGCGCATGCGAACGGCATGGACCATGGCGACGTGCGCGTTGTTGTGCATGTCGTGCAGCGACGATCCGCGCGACGCTGTCGAATCCCGTCCCGCCAGCATTGCTTCAAACCGGGCGGCGCCGAGTCAATCGGCACCCAGTGGAACAAGTCCCCTTGAAGCAGGCCAAGCTACGGTCGAAGCCCCGGCAGTCATGGTTGCGCAGATCGGCCGCAAGCTGGCAGCCAATGGGCTGCTGCAGGAGCCCATCACTGAGTTTCCCACCAGCGCGCCAATCTACGGTCTGGCGATCTTCAAGGGCCTTGACAACCAAGATGGTGAAGTCGTGCTTCAGATTTTCGACTCAGCCGACCGGCAGGTGTTCAATCACCTGGCGCGTTACGTGGTGCACGGCGAAACGCCGGTCGGCTTCAATGTGAAGTCGGCAGGCGAACCATGGGACGCCGGTAACTATCGGGCTCTTTTCGTGTGCAATGGAAAGCCGTGCTGGGAAATCAAGTTCATGCTCAAGTGACGCAGGCATGGCCTCGGCCTACTGTGAGGATGCTGTTGTCTGCAGCTTGTTCCGAAGCAAATAGCAGGCTGGGTTCAGGGCGTCCCGTCAGGCGATTTCACCATTGACAGATAGTCCGCGTATTCGCGGATGTAGTCCGATTCGCAATAGAAATCCAAAGACAACAACAGGCAAACGCTGCCGGGCCCGACATTGGTTTCGGCGGCCCAGATCATCGGCGAGATGTGCAAACCTTTCCAGGGTCGGTTGAGATGGATTTTGCCGGCCCTGTCTCCGTCACCGAATTCGACATCGAAACTTCCGGACAGACAGATCAGGCACTGGTGCTGCTCGCGGTGCGCGTGCGCGCCGCGGTCCGCGCCGGTGCGAACGTCATATCCGTCGCGATTGGAAACGGAACGTGGTTTCTTCCTTCGATCAAGGGGAGGTCGCCACGGCCGTCGGTGATCTTGGACAGCTTGATCAAGTGGTAATCTTCCCGGCGATTGCTGTTTGAACGATACGGTGGATTCAATCCCAAGTTCGAGCACCTGGAGGACTAGGACCTCTGGCGGCGCCGCAATTGACGGCCGGAAGCGCTCAGCGTAGGCCCATCCCGACCGCAGTCGCAGCTGCTTCAAAATTAGGAAAAGACGTCGCGACATTAGCGACGTCTTTTATTTGAACATCACCACTGGCGTACTGCGCAGCAGCTGCGAACGACATCGCCACACGATGATCGCCACGGCTGTCGATGACACCACCTTGTAACGTACCGCCATGAATCGTGGCACCGTCAGGCGTTTCATCGATACGGATACCAAGCTCTCGCAGGCCTTCCGCCATGGTAGCGATGCGATCGGATTCCTTGACCCGCAATTCCGCCGCGCCACGAATGGTGGTGACGCCATCCGCGCAGGCTGCGGCAACGAACAACGCCGGGAACTCATCGATCATGTCGGCGACGTGCTCAACCGGCACTTCAATACCGCGCAAGGGCGCATGACGCACCACCAGGTCCGCGACCGGTTCGCCGCCCTGTTCACTGCGTTGCTCTTCGACGATGTCGGCACCCATCGCGCGCAGCACATGCAGCAAGCCGGTGCGGCGCGGATTAAGCCCGACTTGCCGCAACCGCAATTCCGATCCTGGAATGATGCTGGCGGCTGCGATGAAGAACGCCGCCGACGAAAAATCGGCCGGCACGATGATATTGGTGGCACGCAATCGATGTCCGCCGGTCAAACGAGCCATGCCGGATGCGAAAGCGATCGGATAACCGAAGGCAGACAACATGCGCTCGGTGTAATCACGCGTGGGTTGCTCGCGCACCGCGGTTTCGCCATCCGCATAGAGGCCCGCCAGCAGGATGGCGGACTTGACCTGCGCGCTGGCGACCTCGGAAACGTGTTCGATTCCGTGCAGGGTTTTACCCGCTCGCAGATGTAACGGCGGCATGTCGCCATCCGCGGTATCGATGCGAGCGCCCATGTGTCGGAGTGGTTCGGTGATGCGACGCATTGGCCGTTTCGACAACGATGCGTCGCCAACCAGTGTGCTGTCGAAGTGTTGACCGGACAGCAGGCCCGTCAGCAGACGCATCGCGGTGCCGGCATTGCCACAATCCAGCGGCGATGCCGACGCTTTCAGGCCATCGATGCCCACGCCATGGACGGTACGCACGCCCTCCTGCGGCGTGTCGATCCGCACGCCCAGTTGCTGGAAGATCGTCGCCGTCGCGCGCGTGTCCTCGCCTTCCAGGAAACCTTCGATCCGCGACACGCCATCGGCGATCGCCGCCAGCATGATCGCGCGGTGCGACACCGACTTGTCGCCCGGGACGTCGATGGTTCCGCGCAATGGCCCGCCACGTGAAGCGATCCAGTCGGTCATGCAACGCGACCTTCTGTGGGTATGAGTTGATTCGCAAGCTCACGGCCTTGTAGAGCGGCGCTTGCTCCGCTGCTCATGCTTCCTCTTGCAAGCAAGAAAAGCGGAGCAAGCGCCGCTCTACAAAAACAACCGAAAGCGTGCGAATAAATGACCAGCATTCGCTGTTGAAAATCGCCTCGCACCTACAACACCTCGTCCAGGGCTTGCAGCAAACGTCGATTCTCGCTGGCATCGCCGACGGTGATGCGAAGGCATTGCGGCAGCCCGTAGCCAGTCATCGGACGCAGAACCACCGCGCGGGCGATCAAGGCGGATTCGATCTCTGCAGTGCGTACTCCGAATTCGACCAGCAGGAAATTGGTCTGCGACGGATACACGAACAAACCGCGAAGACGCAGCGCATCAGCCAGCACCACGCGTTGTTCTGCATTGCGCTCGCGAACCCACTGCAGGTGTGCGGTATCGCCAAGCGCAGCTTCGGCAGCAGCCAGCCCAAGACTGTTGACGTTGAAACTCTCGCGGACACGCTCCATCACCGCGATCAGCCGTGGATCGGCGATGGCGTACCCGACCCGCAACCCCGCCAGTGCATAGGCCTTGCTGAAGGTGCGGGTGACGATCAGGTTCGGATGCCGTGCCAGCAAAGGCAACGCCAAAGCGACTTCCGCCGGATCGGCAAGTTCGGCATACGCCTCGTCGATTACCACCAGCACGTCATCCGGTATCTGCGACATGAATTTCTCAAACGCATCCGCGCCGAACCAGGTTCCAGTCGGATTGTTCGGATTGGCGACATAGGCCAGGCGTGTCGTGGCGGTCACCGCGGCTGCGATCGCATCGAGATCATGTCCGTGCGCCATCGCATGTTCGCGCGCGAATGCATCGGCGGTCCGCAACATCGCGCCCGCGCCTTGTGCAGCCAACGCATACACGGCAAATCCGTATTGCGAAGCGACCACGTCCACGCCCGGCCCGGCGAACACCTGCGCGAACTGCATCAGCAATTCGTGCGAACCATTGCCAAGTACGATCTGCTCCGGCGCAACGCCATGCGTCTTCGCGAGCGCACGTTTCAGTTCGCCGCCGAGCGGATCGGGATACCGGTGGACCGCGTGCATTGCATCGAGGATCGCTTCGCGCGTGCGCGGACTCGGCCCATAAGGGTTTTCATTCGAGCCGAGTTCGATCAAGTGGCCGGCATCGAACTGGCGGCGCAGCGCCACCAGATCATGACCCGGATCGTAAGCCCGCGACCGCTGGATACCGGGCTGCGCCAACTTCGCAAAATCGGGTTGCGCTGCGGTCACAGCACCGCCACGGGATAGGAACCGAGGATCCGCACATCGCCCGCGCTGGCTTCGATGTCCGCCAGCGCATCACGTAACGGCGATTCATCAACATGCCCGGCGACATCGATGAAGAACGCGTACTGCCACAACGCGCCGTGCGCAGGCCGCGACTCGATGCGGTTCATGCTGATGTCGCGTCGCGCCAATGGCTCCAGCACGCCATACAGGGCGCCGGGTTTGTCGCGGATGAAAATCAGCAGCGAGGTCCGGTCGTGCCCCGACGATGGAAACAGTTCGCGGCCGAGCACCAGGAATCGCGTGGTGTTGTCGGAGCGATCCTCGATCGGCCCGGCGATCGCTTTCAGGCCATACACGAGCCCCGCGGATTCGCCGGCAATGGCCGCGGCATCGTCGGCATTTCGCGCGCGTCGCGCCGCCTCGGCATTGCTCGACACCGCAATCTTCTCGACGTGCGGCAGGTGTTGGCGCAACCACGCGCCGCATTGCGCCAGCGACAGCGAATGCGAATAGACGCGCTCGATGTCCTCGATACGGCCGGTCCGCGACAGCAGGTGCTGGTGCACGCGCAGTTCGACTTCGCCGCAGATCATCAGGGGCGACGTCAGGAACATGTCGAGCGTCGACTGGATGGTGCCCTGCCCCGAGTTCTCGACCGGGACTACGCCGAAATCCGCATGCTTGGCTGCAACTTCCTGGAACACTTCCTCGATACTCGCGAGTGGCAGTCCCCTGGCCGAATGCCCGAAATGCTTGTGCGCGGCCTGCTGCGAGAAGGTGCCTTCCGGGCCGAGATAACCGATCCTCAACGGTTCCTGCTGCGCAAGGCACGCCGACATGATTTCGCGGAACACGCGCACCAGCGTTTCGTCGCCGAGCGGGCCATCGTTGCGGTCGACCACCCGCCGCAACACCTGCGCCTCGCGCTCGGGCCGGTAGTAATCGACCGCGGCGGCGAGTTTGCCCTTGGCCCAGCCGACCTGGTGCGCCCAACGCGCGCGTTCGGCGATCAATGCCTGGATCTTCTGATCGATGCCGTCGATCTGAGCGCGCACGTCGGCGAGTTCAGGTTTGACCACTGCCACTTCAGCAGGTTTTTCTGCGGCCGGTTTTTTTGGCATGCGCTTAGCCATGACGTTGCTGGAAATCCTGCATGAAATTGGCCAGGGCCTGCACGCCTTCGACCGGCATCGCGTTGTAGATCGATGCGCGCATGCCGCCGAGTGCGCGATGCCCCTTCAGGGAAATGAGCCTCGCTTCTTGCGCCTGCTGCAGGAACGGTTTGTCGAGTGCTTCATCCTTCAGGAAGAATGGAATATTCATGCGCGAACGTGCAGACGGATCGACTTCGTTGCGATAAAAACCGCCAGAACCGTCGATGACCGCATACAGCAGCGACGATTTCTTCGTACTGCGACGCGCGAATTCCTCGACGCCGCCTTCGGCCAGCATCCACTTGAACACCAGCCCGGCGAGATACCAGTTCCACGTCGGCGGCGTGTTGAGCATCGACTCACCCTTGACGTGCGAGGCGTAATTGAAAATGTCCGCGCGGGGCTGGCCGGTGCGTTCCAGCAGGTCACGACGGACGATGACCACGCTGACCCCGACCGGGCCGAGGTTTTTCTGTGCGCCACCGTAGATCAATCCGTATTTCGACACGTCCAGCGGTTCGGATGCGATGCTGGAACTGAAATCGGCGAACAGGGGTACGTTGCCAACATCAGGCGTATCGCGAAACTCGACGCCGTGAATGGTTTCGTTGGCGGTGATGTGGACGTATGCCGCGTTCTTGTCGAGCTGCCAGGTATCACGCGCAGGAATCGTGCGGAAGCCGCCGTCTTCGCCATTGGCGGCAATGTTGACAGCGACGTACGGTTTGACCTGCTTGGCCGCGGTATTGCCCCAGTGCCCGGTCACGATGTAATCGACGCCTTGGCCCGGTTCGGCGAAATTGAGTGCGATCAGTGCCTGTTGCAACGTCGCGCCACCTTGCAGGAACATCACCGCATAGTCGTCAGGAATCGACATCAATGTGCGCAGGTCGGCTTCGGCCTCGGCTGCGACCGCCATGAATTCCGGTCCGCGATGGCTCAATTCGACGATCGATGCGCCCACGCCATGCCAGTCGAGCATTTCGTCCTGGGCCTTGCGCAAGACCGCCTCGGGCAGGGTCGCCGGGCCGGCGCTGAAATTGTAGGCACGTGGCATTTGGGCTTGTTCCTGACGGTGATGACCTAAGTATGCCGCAGTGCAACACACGCTGTAGATCAATTGCCGAACTCTCTAGCCCTCTTCCGGTACAGAGGGAATATGAAGCGCGATACGTAGCCCGGGGAAGTGGAGCGCACCTGGGGCCGTTCGCGAAGAGCTCCGGATGCGGCTGCGCCTTATCCGGGCTACTTGGGCTGGCTCTGTTCTTCTGTGTAGCGCGAGTGGACGCGAGAACCGCTGTGAGGAAAATGGGAAAGTGCCATGACCAGTCAAGTCGGCGCGAACCACAGCAGCGCACTCAGCGCCGCCCCCAGCAACACCGCCGCCATCAACAGCAACGGCAGGCGTCGTATCGATTGTTTCAGCGGCATGCGGTCGTCGTCACCACCTTGCTGCCGGGTACTGAGCGCCAGTTCGTCGTTCGATCGACGATCACGATCCAGGTTGCGCATGCCCGGCGCTTCTACAACGAAGCGATGATGTGCGTCGATAACCACTTGGTCGCCTGCTGAAAGCATCGCATTGCGCACGCGGTCACCGTTGACCAGGGTGCCATCGGCCGAACCCAGGTCTCGCAGCACCACGCGGTCGCCATGCGACTCGATCCGCGCATGCCGTTCGGCCACGCCGGGCTCATCGATGCGGATATCCGACTCACGCAGCCGGCCGATGGTGCGCGGCCGCTCCAGCGTGAAGCAACGCCCATGGTGAGCGCCACCCACGCCACGCAACACCACGCGTTGGTCGCCAGTGTTGTCGGGCGGCACCTCGGCAAGTTCACGCGGCAAACCTTCGCTGAC
>JAYTAY010000258.1:0-3737 GCA_043737255.1 Luteimonas sp. | reverse complement strand
GGTGCCGCAACAGGGGACGTGGTTTCCTCACAGCCAAAGGATGACAGATCGCTTCGCCACGTTGGAAGGCTGGCGCGGTCGCCGCAGGTAAGATGCAGGCCTGGTTGAAGGAATCGCGCATGATCACGTTGGGCACGCCGCTGTCCCCGTACGCCACCCGCGTGCTGCTGCTCGGCTCGGGCGAACTGGGCAAGGAAGTCGCCATCGAACTGCAACGCTTTGGCGTGGAGGTGATCGCCGCGGATCGTTATGCCAATGCGCCCGCCATGCAGGTCGCGCATCGCAGCCATGTGCTGGACATGCTCGACAGTGCCGGCGTTCGCGCGCTGATCGCGCTGGAAAACCCCGACCTGATCGTTCCCGAAATCGAAGCCATCCACACCGAAACGCTGCTGGAGCTGGAGCGCGATCACGGCCAACGGGTGATCCCGACGGCGCGTGCCGCACGGCTGACGATGGATCGCGAAGGCATCCGCCGCCTGGCGGCGGAAACACTGGGTTTGCCGACCTCGCCGTATCGTTTCGTCGGTACGGTCGAGGAATATCGCGATGCCGTCGAGACACTGGGATTTCCGTGCGTGGTGAAACCGGTGATGTCGTCGTCCGGCAAGGGCCAGTCGCTGATTCGCAGCGAGGAGCAGGTCGATGCCGCGTGGCAATACGCGCAAACCGGCGGTCGCGCCGGCGCGGGCCGCGTGATCGTCGAGGGCTTCATCGATTTCGACTACGAGATCACCCTGCTCACCGTGCGTCATCGCGACGGCACCAGCTTCTGCGATCCCATCGGTCATCTGCAACGCGACGGTGATTACCGCGAGAGCTGGCAACCGCAGCCGATGTCCACGCGTGCACTGGCGCTGGCGCAGGGCATCGCGCGCAGCGTCACCGATGATCTCGGTGGTTGGGGCGTGTTTGGCGTGGAATTGTTCGTCAAGGACGATGAGGTCTGGTTCAGCGAAGTCTCGCCGCGTCCGCACGACACCGGCCTGGTGACGCTGATCTCGCAGGATCTCTCGGAGTTCGCGCTGCACGCACGCGCGATCCTGGGGCTGCCAATTCCTGTGATCCGGCAATTGGGGCCATCAGCATCGACAGCCGTGCTGGCGGAAGGCGATGGGGTACCGGTGTTCGGCAACATCGACGCCGCGTTGCATGTGCCCGATACCGCGCTGCGCCTGTTCGGCAAGCCCCACGTCGAAGGCCACCGCCGTGTCGGCGTGACGCTGGCGCGTGGCGAGAACATCGACGATGCCCGCGCTGTGTCCCGCGATGCCGCCGCCGCGCTCACCATCGATCTGCTATGACTGCCTCGTCCAACCAGCGCGTATCGAGCCCATGAATGAAAGCGAAGGCTATGCCGTGTTCTTCTTCCCGCAGGCGCTGGAGGCGCTTGGGGAAGCGATCAAACCTTATCTGGTTGAGGATGCCGCCGGCGCGCATGTGCTGTGCCGGGAGATCGATACGTCCGGTGCGCTGATCGAGATGACATTGCATGGCATTACGCAGGGCGGCAAGCAGGTCGAGGTGGAATTGATGGTGCCCAGCGGCATGGTCCGCATGATTGTCTCCATGCACAGCGACGATGCATTTGGTTTCGGCCGGCATATCGAAGAGCCGCGCATGGCATTGCCGGTGGTGGGTCCAACGGCGGCGCCTGCAAATGTGCATTCGGATGAACTGCCAGAGACAACGCATCAAGGCGCGCCAGCAGCCGGCGACAAGGTCTACGAACCGAAACCCTGAACCAAGTCCTGCAATTGAAATACCAACGCATTCATTACCCCGAAGTCGCAAACTCCATGCGTTTCCACTCGTGCCCGTTGAATCCTTCCAGCGGCTGGAACCGTTTCTTGTAATCCATCTTGCGGTGGCCATCGATCCAGTAACCAAGATAAAGATGGTTGCGTTGCTCGCGCCGCGCCCATTCGATCTGGTGCAGTACCGACAGCGTGCCGAGCCCGCGCTCTGCCGCGTCTGGTTCGTAGAAGGTGTACACGGCAGAGAGCGCGTGTTCGACCTGATCGGTCACTGCCACCGCCAGCAACCGGCCGTGTTCGCGCAGTTCCAGGAACCGTCCAGTAGCCCAGCCGCCGATCAGGAATTGCTCGAATTCGATCGCGCCGTGCTGGTCCATCCCGCCAGCCGGATGACGCGCGGTGAGATAACGTTGGTACAGCGTCAATTGCTCGGCGGTGCGTTCGGCCGCGACCACACGCATCTCGACGTCGGTGTTGCGCGCGAGGCAGCGGCGCTGGCTGCGGTCCGGTTTGAAATCGGCAATCGGCACGCGGACTGCAACGCATGCCTTGCAGCCGTGGCAATGCGGGCGATAGACCAGGTCACCGGAGCGCCGGAAGCCCCAGCCCAGCGCCAGCGCATAGAGTTCCGGCAAACGCGGATCGCGCGGATCAATCACCAGATCGCGCGCGATGCGGTCGGGCCAGTAGCCGCAGACATGCTCGCCGGTGTGGAAAACGCGCAGGTCTTCGGCTTCGCGCATCGCGTCAGTCCAAGACCATCGGAAGCAGTTGCCAGAACAGCATGCCGGCGCACAAACCCGCAGCTGCGCCGGCCACGAGATCGCGGGGTGAATGGCGTTGCAAGGCCAGACGCGACCACGCCAGCAAGGCGGCGAAAACGAATCCGCCGACGCCGATCCGCCAGTCGATACGCCACAGCAGGATTGCGGCGTAGACCGCGAAGCCAAGATGCAGCGAGAGTTTGCAATAGCGCGACAACGCCATCGCCAAGGCAATCAGCAGTGCCGACAGGGCCATGCCGAGCTCCAGTTCACGGATGCCACCGAACCATGCGAGTACCGCTGTGCAGGAAAGTGCAATCAACAGGAAACGATTCAGTGAATGCCTCTCGCTGCGAGCGCTGGCATCCACGTGCGTCCAGCGGCCGCGTCGTACCTGCCACCATGAATACGTCATCACCACCGCGGCGAATACGCCGAATCCCACGGCAATGAAGAGCGTGTTGCGGCTACCGCCCTGGTTGGCCGCCGACAATGTCAGCACTGCCAGCGGCAACACCAGCAAGGGATGGCCGAGGATCGAAACCGTGCGGGCGAGGGCGGTGTTACGCATGCTGAAAGCATACTGCTCCCGCCCTCGCAGCAATTGCGACTGGCCGTGTTCCTGAACGCAGCCGTGGCCTTGTCAACCGGACAATTCCGGGTGCGTTGACCTTGGCAGCGACGGCATTTCGCCGACCGCCTACAGGAGTCAACGAATGAATCGTCTGCAATGGCTGACCGTCGCGCTGGTCGCGTCCGGCGCTTCGACCGCCGCGTTGGCGCAAGGCGTGACCACGCCGGCCAATCCACAACGCACGGTTGAGCACAGAATGGACATCGACGCCAACAATGATGGCGTCATCGACCGTGCCGAGGCGAACAAGCATGAACGTCTGGCGAGTCAGTTCGACCAACTCGACAAAAACAGCGACGGCAGGCTCAGTGCCGATGAACGCCCGCAGCGGATGGGCAAGCATGGACGTGGCGGCATGGGCGGGCATCACGGCGGCATGATGAAGGCCGATGCGGACAAGGACGGCAAGATCAGCCGTGCCGAAGCCGCCGCCAATCCGAAGCTGGCGGCGAAGTTCAACGGGATGGACGGCAATCGTGACGGCTTCCTCGACCGCACCGATTGGCAGGCCAAGGCTCGCGAGCGGAAGGAAGCGTGGTTCACGTCGGCCGACGGCAACCACGATGGCAGGTTGTCGCAAGC
>JAYTAY010000257.1:0-8619 GCA_043737255.1 Luteimonas sp. | reverse complement strand
GCTGCAGGCCGACTTCTTCGCTAATCACCTGGCCGCCGGTGAGGATGGCCATGTCTTCCAGCATCGCCTTGCGACGGTCGCCGAAGCCCGGTGCCTTGACGGCGCAGACCTTGACGATGCCACGGATGGTGTTGACCACGAGGGTGGCCAGCGCTTCGCCTTCCACTTCTTCGGCGACGATAAGCAGCGGCTTGCCAGCCTTGGCGACGCCTTCGAGAATCGGCAACAGCTCGCGCACGTTCGAGATCTTCTTGTCGTAAAGAAGAATGAACGGGTCTTCCAGGTCAACCTGCTGCGACTGCTGGTTGTTGATGAAGTACGGGCTGAGGTAGCCACGATCAAACTGCATGCCTTCGACGACGTCGAGTTCGTTGCCGAGGCCGGAACCTTCTTCAACGGTGATGACGCCTTCCTTGCCGACTTTGTCCATCGCCTGCGCGATGAGGTCGCCGATGTCGCTGTCGCCATTGGCAGAGATGGTGCCGACCTGGGCGATCGACTTGGAATCAGCCGATGGCTTGGAGAGGTTCTTGAGTTCTTCAACGGCAGAAGCCACAGCCTTGTCGATGCCGCGCTTCAGATCCATCGGGTTCATGCCGGCGGCGACCGCCTTCATGCCCTCGCGGATCATCGCTTGCGCGAGAACGGTGGCGGTGGTGGTGCCGTCACCAGCGACGTCGGAGGTCTTGGAAGCGACTTCCTTGAGCATCTGTGCGCCCATGTTCTCGAACTTGTCGGCAAGCTCGATTTCCTTGGCGACGGAGACGCCGTCCTTGGTGATGGTCGGTGCGCCGTAGCTCTTTTCCAGAACCACATTGCGGCCCTTCGGACCGAGCGTGGCCTTGACGGCGTTGGCGAGGATGTTGACGCCGCGCAA
The DNA here is from genome assembly GCA_043737255.1 of Luteimonas sp. Taxonomy (GTDB): domain Bacteria; phylum Pseudomonadota; class Gammaproteobacteria; order Xanthomonadales; family Xanthomonadaceae; genus JALYOU01. The sequence continues at coordinate 7,742 of JAYTAY010000257.1, read as the reverse complement.
CATGCGGGCGCGTGCATCTTCGGAAAAGCGGATTTCTTTAGCTGCCATTTCAGTTCCTGATTGGTTGCGTTGATGATCGGCGTGGCCGGCTGCGCAGGTCGGATTGCCCGGTCGCGCTGGCGGCTATGCCGTGATTTTCAGACTGCGATCAATCGGACGTTGCGCGTGCGGCGCGGTCCGGATCGATCAGCGGCGATTACTCGATGACGGCGAGCAGATCTTCTTCGCGCATGACCAGCAGGTCTTCGCCGTCGATCTTCACTTCGGTACCGGAGTACTTGCCGAACAGCACCTTGTCGCCGGCCTTGACCGCGATCGGGCGAACCTTGCCGTCTTCGAGGATCTTGCCGGTGCCAGCGGCGATTACTTCGCCGCGGACGGGCTTTTCGGCAGCCGAATCGGGGATCACGATTCCCCCGGCGGACATCTTTTCTTCTTCCAGACGCTTGATGATCACGCGATCATGGAGGGGACGCAGTGTCATAATGACTCCTTCAACTAGTTGATAAATAAGGGATTGGTTCGAATTGCTAGCACTCGACCCAACTGAGTGCCAAGTTTACCCGCATGGCTAGGCCTGCGGGAAGAGCTGGCGACGTGCCCAACAGGTGGAGCCGGTGGGGTGAGATTCAAGGGTTCGGGTGCTTGCCCGATCCCTGTCGACTCGCGGCCACCCATTCATCGTCATCCCCGCGAAAGCGCACTGCTGTCCGGAATAAATCCATCGCCCACCCGGAGCGCGTTGCAGCGCGTGGTCTTCGCGTCTTTTGCAGCGCGGGTTACTTGAATTTTGGGAACCGTCCAAACGCTAAACCTTCGTCATTCATGCGTAGGCAGGAATCCATTTTGATCTCCGCCGAAGTTATTGAATGCACGGCAGAATCACAATGGACCCCTGCCTTCGCAGGGGTGACGAAGCGCTTTTTTTGATCGCTCGATCCAACATGCGCGAAGATTCCGGACAGCAGTGGGCGAAAGTGGGACTGCGCCGCCAGAATGCCGAAGCGAACATCCGCTTCGCGGATGGCCCGAAGGGCGAGCGAATGATTTCGCGAGTCATCCATTTAGATTCTGCTGTTCTTTCAGTGAGTTGACGAAGACCAAAAATGGATTGACAAGCCTGCGGCTGTTGCAGTGCGCCTCCGCCCAAGGGGAAATGACGAGGTGGGTAAGTCGTCGCCTTAACGACAAACCGTCACACCGCTTGGGCTAAACTTCGCGCCCCGAACGCGCGGCATGGACTGCATGGCGCATCACCTAAGGCTTTGTCCATGCGGATCCACCCTCGCGCCTTGAGCGCATCGTTGTTGTTGGCAGCAGTGCTCGCTGCATCCCCGGCCTCCGCACAGTTCGTTCCGATTACGGCGACGCCGACGGTGCAGAATTTCGCCAGCATGGCCAGCACGGGCACGTCGGCAACACTGCCCGACGGCTGGTATCTGCTCGAAACCGGCACGAATGCGAACACGAGCTATCTTGCCGACAATGGTGGATCAATCAGCGGGAACACCTTCAGCTACGGCACCACGGGCGACTCTGATCGAGCGTTCGGCGCCCTGCTATCGGGCTCGTTGTCACCCATCATTGGCGCACGAGTGCGCAACGACAGCGGCGCCGCGCTGACTGAAATCGCGGTCACGTTCACCGGTGAGCAGTGGCGCCTCGGAACTGCCGGTCGCACCGATCGACTCGACGCACAGTACAGCCTCAACGCGACCAGCCTTGGCGATACGGGTGCGACTTGGGTCAATGTTGATGTGCTGGATTTTTCTTCGCCGACTAACACGGGAACGCTCGGCGCGCTGGACGGGAACCTTGCCGCCAATCGCACGTTGATCTCCAACTCGATTGTCGGTTTGAACCTGGCGTCCAGTGCGAGCCTGTGGGTACGCTGGGTCGACTTCAATGCGTCGGGTGCAGACGACGGCCTCGCCATCGACGATGTGAGCTTCGCACCTGCCGGTGGCCCGCCGGTCGACGTGCCGCCGACCGTCACCAGCACCACGCCGAGCAATGGCGCCACCAACGTTGCGCTGGCTTCAACTATTGCCATGAACTTCAGCGAGCCTGTCACGCTGGCCAGCACTTGGTTCACGCTGAGCTGCACTATTTCAGGCAGCCACACCGGCGCGGTGACTGGCGGTCCGAGCAGCTATCTGTTGACACCGTCGCCCGGCTTTTCCGCAGCTGAGAATTGCACCTTCACCGTGCTGGCGAGTGCGGTCACCGATCTCGACGGCACGCCCGATCCGATGGCGGCCGACAAGATTGTCATGTTCTCGACGCTTGACCCGAACGCACCACCAACGCTGGTTTCGATCACACCCGCCAATGGCGCGACCAACGTACCGACCGCTGCCGATATCCGCGTCGTTTTCAATGAAGCGGTGACAACGACGGCCGGCGCATTCGCGCTGGCCTGCAATTCCACGTCGATCATTCTCGGTGAATCCGGCACTGGCGCGAACCGCACTTTGACGCCGGCGACGGTGCTGCCCGGCGGTGCGACATGCGTGTTCACGATCACCGGCAGCGCCGTGCGCAATGGCAACAACATTGCTTTGGCCAGCAACCCATCCAGCACATTCACCGTGTTTGCGCCAACGCCCGTTGGTGCGTACTACAACGGAGTCGACACCAGCACGCCGGACCGCCTCATGTGTACGCTGCACGTGAAAATCCTCGGCCACACCGCATACCCGTACAGTAACAACAGCGCGACCGACGCCTGGAAGATTCTTGAGATCGCCGACGCCAGTCCTGGTGATCCAACCAAGATTCTGGACGTCTATCGGAACCGTTTGTACAACGCGGTCAGTGATCGCGCTTCCGGCACCGTTACTCTCAATACCTACAACCGCGAACACACGTGGCCGAACTCGCTCGGATTTCCTGGCACCACCGGCAACCTCGGCCTTCCGAGCGCGCCCTACACCGACACCCACATGCTTCACCTGAGCGACACCGGCTACAACTCCACGCGCGGCAATTTCCCGTACAAGAATTGCGCGGCTCCGCTGAGTTGCGCGGAAGGCGTGACGGAAGTGAACGCCGGTTTCGGCGGCGGCAGCGGCGTCTATCCTGGCAACTCGAACTGGTCAACCAACAGCGGTTACGAAGTCTGGGGCCATCAAAAAGGCGATATGGCGCGCGCCGTGATGTACATGGCGGTGCGCTACCAGGGCGGCGTCGATCCAACCAGCGGACAGAACGAGCCGATCCTGCGCTTGACCGACAACACCGCACTGGTCATTGGTCAGAACAACTACTCGCAACCCGCCTACATGGGCGTGATGACCGATCTGCTCGCATGGAGTCAGGCCGATCCACCCGATGCAGCCGAGATCGCGCGCAACGGCGTCATTCAAACCTTCCAGGGCAACCGCAACCCGTTCATTGACCACCCGGAGTGGGCGACGGCGATGCTGTTCAACGCGACCTACATTGCACCGGCCGGTTGTCCGTTGTTGTCGGTCGATGCCATCTTCGCGAATGGATTTGATTCGTCGCCGCCTGTGACGATTCACTGAGCAGGTTGCGCTGCTGACTCCTCGGAGTCGGCATCACTTCCTCATCCCTCGTCATTCCTGCGAAGGCAGGAATCCAGTAGGTGGCGGCCGTTGGCCTTGCGTCGATGGAACGTCGCCGAAATAGAAACGGCTCCAAGAAAATCTTGCCAGAAGCCCTTGAGCACTGGATTCCTGCTTTCGCAGGAATGACGATAATTGGGTTTGGTAGGTTCACGCGTCGCCGATGCCGGCGATGCGCAGCTCCGATCAGCGGCCAAACTTTCGCGGAATGTTTCGCTGCAATGCCGTTGGCGGGTCGGGCAACTTGTCCTGTCCCGGGATGGTTTTCGGGATCGAGATATGCGCCTTGTTTGAGACCGCGTGCTCGGGGCCGACGACGTCGACTGGTCCGGTGGATTGATGGTGCAGGTCAAAGTGCGCCAAGCCTTCGCTGTCAGCGTTTGTCCCTGACGACATTGCAGCAGCAAGCGGCTTGCGACCATCGGCCTGAGTGGCGTCGGCGCGTGGCTTGTCGGCTTTTGCCTCTGACCTCGCTGACGTCGACTTCTTCGAGACCGATTGCTTCTCTCCACTCGGTAGAGGCGTTTTTGGTTTGACCGAAGTCGAGCGGTGCGCCAAATCAACCTTTGCTGTTGGCGCCGGTGATTTCACGCGCTCGCGTGACGGCGCTTTCTTCGCCGCTGCCTTGGTAGGTGCCGATTTTTTCGAGGCTGCTTTTTTTGGTGCTGCCTTCTCATTTGCGGGGTTCTTCACAGCGGCTGTCTTGCTAGCCGTCGCCGACTTCTTTGATGCGGGCATTGCTGCCTTCTTCGGCGCCGGCTTGGTAGCTTTTTTTGCCGCAGGCTTCCTAGTGGACGCCTTGTTCGCGGGCGACGTTTTCACGGCAGATTTTATAGCAGATGATTGGCTTGCAGCAGCAGCTGGTTTCTTCGCTGTCGGGGATGCTTTCTTTGCTGCCGACTTTGCGACAGGAGCGGGCTTCTTATTCTTCTTGGCATCCGCTGCATCTTTCGATGAGGCTGGCTTCGATGCGAATGCCTTGCTCGCCGTGGTCGGCTTTGCTTTCGCGGTATTACTCGCTGCTTTGTTCGTGGCCGGTTTGGCGGTGGCCGCCGTCGGCTTCGGCGATGAAGGTTTCATGGTCAACTCCTATGGACGATGGACTGGGGTGCGAACGCCATGCGCTCGAATCCAACGCGAACGCACGGCTTGAGTATTCTTGCCCGAAACTTCACAGCGGATGAAGCGCTGGCAATATGAGTTTCATCACGGCACTGATGACGGCGGGCCTTTCAGTTCAATCGTGTTGCCTTCCGGGTCGGCCAAGTACATCGACGGACCTTCGCCTTCGGCACCGTAGCGCGATTCAACCGATCCAGCGTCGACGCCACTCTCCGCCAGGTGCTTGCGAATGTCCGCTTCATCGAACGGCTCGACGCGCAAGCAAAAATGATCGACGTTGCGACCTTCGCGGCACGGCGCTGCACCGCCTTCGCGTCCGAGCTTTCCATCCAGCGTGACCATGTCGATCAGCGAACGACCCGCGCGAAGCTGGGTCAATCCGATCTCGTCCTGTCGGCGCTCAACGGTGCAACCCAACACGTCGCAATAGAACGCCAACATCCCGTCGAGGTCGACGATGCGCAGGACGATGTGATCGATTTCGCGGATGTGGATCATGTTTGCAATCGATCGCCGGCGCGTGTGCAGGCGAGTCTAGAATTTTTCGCGATTCGCCAGCAATCGCCACTGCCCCGGCAGCAGTTTTGCCATCGACACGCGACCGACGCGAATGCGTTTGAGTGCGCTCACCTGCAACCCAACCGCCGCGCACATCGCCTGCATCATGCCGGGGCGCACAGCGCGGATCGCAAAACGCAGCCGCGTTTCACTTTGCCAGCTCACCTTGCGCTCGGGCAGCCGCCAGCCCTCGACTTGCAGGCCGTGATTTAGCAACGCCAATCCGTTCGGCTCAATCTCGCCATCGACATCGACATTGAATTCCTGCTCGATGCTGTCGGCATCTTCTTCGAGCTTGCGCAGCACCTGCCAGTCCTGGCTGAGCACCCACAAACCGCTCGCGGCAGGTTCCAACGGCAAGGGCGAAACCAGTCGAGCCTGGTGTCTGTGCAACAAGCGCATCGGGTTGTCGTCGTCTTGCCAGCGATTGGCTGTCGCAAGCAAATCGATGGCGGCCTCCGCGTCGTCGCCGATGACCAGATCGGCCGGTTTGTGCAGCAGGAACGTCGCCGCTTCCAACTTGCCAAGCTTGGCGCCCGGATGCAGCTCGATGGACTGGTCGCCGCGAACCTTGAAGTAAGGTTCCTCGACCACCGCACCATCGACTTTTACCCAGCCGTTCTCGATGTACTGCTCGGCATCGCGCCGCGAACAAGGCACGTTCGCAGCAAGTTGCTTGGAGAGGCGAATGGGTTCGGACATCAATCGATCATCGTGCATCATTTGAAAATCTACACATTGATCGGCACACCAGTCTTTTCGCGAAGTTCTTCGATGGTCACATCAGGTGCTAGCTCAACCAGCTTCAAACCATGGTCGGTGACATCGAGCACGCACAACTCGGTGATGATGCGATGCACGCATCCAACGCCGGTCAGCGGCAAGGTGCATTCGGGCAGAATCTTGTGTTCGCCGGCCTTGGATGTGTGCTCCATCAGCACCACCACTCGCTTGACGCCGGCGACCAGGTCCATCGCGCCGCCCATGCCTTTCACCATCTTGCCGGGGATCATCCAGTTGGCGAGATCACCTTTGCCCGACACCTGCATGGCGCCGAGGATCGACAGGTTGATGTGGCCGCCACGTATCATCGCGAACGAATCGGCGCTGGAGAAAAACGACGCGCCCGGAATTGACGTAATGGTCTGCTTGCCAGCGTTGACCAGGTCGGCGTCAATGGTTTGCTCGGTCGGGAAGGGGCCGATGCCGAGCAGCCCGTTCTCACTTTGCAGCCACACGTCCATGCCGTCAGGAATGTAGTTGGCGACCAGCGTCGGCAGGCCGATACCCAGGTTCACGTAGTAGCCATCGCGCAGTTCCTTTGCGGCGCACTGGGCCATTTCATCGCGGTTCCAGCTCATTCTTCTTCTCCGATTCCGGGGATGCTCTGATCAACCCCACGCAGGCGGCATGATGTCCGAAAGGTTCGCAGATTGGGGTGCGTGGCGCCGTGCAGGCTGGCCGCCTGAACAAGCCGCGCGCGTCGATCTGAGGACCTTTCGGGCATCACCCCCTCGTTCGATATGAAAAGGTTGGGGCCCATCTGTCTGCCCGCAGGTCTGCGTTGCGCCGCCTCGGCAGACGGCCAGTCTGTCTTCGCCGACGCGCCTTGATCTGCGGGCAGACAGATGGGTGACGCCTGTGCGGGGTTGATAAGAGCATCCCTAGATCCCCGCCTGCGCGGAGATGACGCCTGCGGTGTCATTTGCTCACCGTGCGTTGTTCGATGCGCTTCTCGGGATTCGCGTTCAACACGATGCGATCCACGTAGATGCCGGGGGTGTGGATCGCATCGGGATCGAGCGCGCCGATCTCGACGATTTCTTCCACTTCGACAATCGTCATCTTTCCAGCCGTCGCCGCCATCGGATTGAAGTTGCGCGCGGTCTTGTTGTAGACGAGGTTGCCCGACTTGTCGGCTTTCCACGCCTTGACCAGCGATACGTCGGTGCGAATGGCGCGCTCCATCACGTACCACTCGCCGTCGAACTGGCGTGTCTCCTTTCCGTCGGCAACGATGGTGCCGTAACCGGTCTTGGTGAAGAACGCCGGAATGCCGGCACCGCCAGCACGCAGGCGCTCGGCGAGCGTGCCTTGTGGAGTGAATTCCAGTTCCAGTTCCTTGGCCAGGAACTGCCGCTCGAACTCCTTGTTCTCACCGACGTAGCTGGAGATCATTTTCTTGATCTGCCGCGTCGTCAGCAACTGGCCAAGACCAAAACCGTCGACGCCGGCGTTGTTCGAGACCACCGTGAATCCGGTCTTGCCGCTGTCGCGCAATGCAGCGATCAAGGCTTCCGGAATGCCGCAAAGGCCGAAGCCGCCGACAGCAAGCGTCTGGCCGTCTTCGATCACGCCATCGAGCGCGGCCTGCGCACTGGCGTATAGCTTGCTCATGGGGACACCTGGTTCATGGTTGGTCTCGATACGCAGGCCGACTAGGATGCCATAGCGGTCAGTCGCGGGCGAACG
>JAYTAY010000256.1:0-8632 GCA_043737255.1 Luteimonas sp. | reverse complement strand
TCGCGCATGGCACGCCGGATGAAGTGCGTGAGCAGACCGGCGAGGCGAATCTCGAGGACGCCTTCGTCAAGGCGATCGGATCGGAAGAAGGGCTGCACGCATGAGCGCGATGATTGTCGTGATGATGAAAGAGTTGCGCGATCTCTCGCGTGATCGCCGCACGCTGGCGCTGGCATTGTTGCTGGGCCCGCTGCTGTATCCGGCGCTGATGCTCGGCATCGGCAAACTGGTGGAGATGCGCGCCACCACGCAACTGGAAAAACCATTGGAGGTGTCGATCGTAGGCGCGAACCACGCACCGAACCTCGTCGCTTATCTGGCCAGCCAAGGCATTCGGACCAAGACATTACCGCCTGATCTCGATGCGGCGATCCGCAACCAGAGCGAAGACGTGGCGTTGGTGATCGACAAGGACTTCGCGAAACAGTGGCGCGACGGGCAGCCCGCGAAGATCGACATCGTGCAGGACTCGACCCGCCGCGACGCGGAGATCCCGGTCGCACGCATCCGCAACGCGTTGCAGGGTTACTCGCAGCAGATGGGCGCGCTGCGGCTGCTGGCACGCGGCATCAATCCGACGGTGACGCGCCCGCTCAACATCGGCAGCCGCGACCTAGCGACCGCCGAGGCCAAGCGCGGCATGCTGCTGTCCTTCATCCTGCCGGTGTTGCTGTTGATCACCGCCTTCATCGGCGGCGCGTACCTGATCCTGGATGCGACCGCGGGCGAGCGCGAACGGCAATCGCTGGAACCGTTGCTGGCCACGCCGGCGGCGCGCGGCGCCATCGTCAGCGGCAAGATCGCGGCGGCCTGCGTGATCGGCCTGATGACGCTGTTGCTGACCTTGCTGTCGTTCAAGCTCAGCGCGCAGATCAGCACCGGCATGTCGCGGCAACTCGATGTCAGCTTCATGGCGATCGGCAAGATGCTGCTGATCCTGGTGCCGATGCTGCTGATCGGCACGGCGCTGTTGAGCTTTCTCGCGGCGGCTTCAAAAAGCATGAAGGAAGCTCAAAGCCACATGACTTGGTTGATGCTGCTGCCGATGCTGCCGGGATATGTGTTGATGGCCAATCCGGTCAAGGACAAGCTGTGGCAATTGCTGGTGCCGTTCCTGGCGCAGAATCAGATGTTGTTGAAGGTCATTCGCGGCGAACACATCACGATGCTGCAGTGGGGTGTTTATCTGGCCGCGGCGCTCGCGCTGGCGGCGCTGTTGTGGCTGGCGGCGGTGTGGCGTTACGGACAGGAGAAGCTTGCGATTTCGGCGTAACGGTCGAGTACCAACACGCTGGTTTGTTAACGGATTCAACACCAACCGCCGTTCATACCCGGATGAAGTCCGGGGCAGGCTCTGAGCGTGTCGAAGGACCGCTTTCACTGCGAACGCCGGGGAGGAGTTGCGTCAGATCGTTTTGCTGCGTCCGAAGCTTTGCTGTTGAAAAGTATTGCTCAGCTTCGCTGTCGAGAAACTTCCCGCGATTCGCGCGAGTCACCTTTTTTGATGCGCCCACTGCATGCGCAGCAAGCGAACCGCGAAGCTGGCCCGAAGGGCGATCGCTACTGCGCAGGTCAGGAAAAGTCAGCAAAAGAAAGTCGCTTCCCCGATCAGAGCGTCCAAACAGCTTCACTGCCGAGGGGGTTCATACCGTCACCCTCAAACGCTCATCCCGAGCCTGTCGACGGATCTTTCTAACGCAGCAGCATTCCCAGCCGCGCGGGCCAGACCATGCTTCCGTTCAACCCTCTCCGCAAAGCTATTTAACCTTCGAAACAACCTCTCGAAATCTACCCTCACCTTGTCGCACCGCGATCACCCGCATCCGTTCTCCCGGCCACAAAAAACCCGGCAAGTGCCGGGCTTTTTGTTTTTGGCAGCACTTGAAAAATCAGTTGCCGGGATTGAACGCGATCGTGCGCCGCGTCGTCACCGGCGAACCCACCGGCTGGAAGGTCCACTTCTTCACTGCCGCCAAGGCATCACGATCGAAGATGCGGGGCGGATTCGCATCCACCACCCGCGCCGAAGTCACCGAGCCGTCGGTACCCACCGTGAATTCGACCTGCACCTCACCGCTTTGCCTGGAGCGCGCCGCCGCCGCCGGGTAACGCGGCGACGCCTGGTTGATGGGGCGCAGCGCGTTGGACAAGGACGCTGCTGGCGCGGCGGGCTCTGATTGTTGCGTCGGCGGCGGGGCGGCAGGCTGCGTGGCGACCGGACGCGGTGGCGCGGCGGGCTTCGCGGCAGGCGGTTGCGCCGGCGTCGCGGTAGCGGGCGTTGCTGCACGTTGTGCTGCTTGCTGCGTGGCCAGTTGCTGCGCCGCCAGTAGTTGCGCCGCTTGCTGTTGTGCCAGCCGCTCCTTTGCCAGGTCTGCCTGACGCTTGGTCTCTTCCACGGTCTGCGTTTCCGCATCGACGGTGCGCTGCGCAAGCGCCTGCTGCGCCGTACTGATGCTGCCCTTGAGTCGCGGCAAGGCCGGGGCTTTCGGGTCAGCCTTGTCCATCAGCGCATACAAGCGTTGCGCTTCGACGAAATCATCGCGGCCGATGCTCTGCTCGGTGGCGATCAGCGCGTAGGGCTGCAGGTCGGTCAGTGCGCTCGACACCGCCGGGTCGTTGGGCTGCTTGTCGCGCAATGCGAGGTAATACTCCATCGCATTGTCGCCGGCCGGGGCATATAGCCGCTGCTCGGTCAGCGCCTTGCTGGCCGCGTCACGCAACTGGTCGGCGCTCATCGCCTGGACTTTGGCCGAGACCGCTTGCTGCGGCGGAACCACCTGGGTGGCGACAGCCCCTGCGGCCGGTTGGCCAGGCACGGCTTCGGGATCTTTCTTGCAAGCGGACATGGCGCACAACAACAGCACGCCGGTCGCGCAACGGATTGCGGTCGGGCATAGCACCCGCAACCGGTTTTGTGGCTTTACAACGGACATTGGTCACTCCCCCTGTTCTGTGCGATTGGTGCACATGTGCGTAGCACGCGACAGCGCGCCGGGTTTGTCAACCATGAATATGACGAATCGGCGAATTTGCGCTTACTTTCCGATGCAAAAGGTCGAAAAGATGTGACCGAGTAGGTCATTTGCCGCGATCCGCCCGGTGATCTCGCCCAGGGCGTCATGGGCCAGGCGCAGCTCTTCCGCCGACAGGTCCAGGGCCTCATGCGCCAGCTGGGTTTGCGCGATGACAAGGTGGTGGCTGGCCCGGTGCAAGCCATCGACGTGCCGCGCACGCGCGGTGAATGCGCCATCACCTGCATCAGCCTCGTCGCCGATGGCCAGTACGCGAAGGGATTGATGCAGCGCTTCCAGGCCGGCGCCGGTTTTGGCCGACACCCAGACCGTGCCGGATGTGTTTGCCGCCGTCGGGGCGTCAAGCAGATCGGCCTTGTTGTGGACGAACAATCGCTGCGGGACATCCGCGATGGCGTCGGCGACGTCCGTCATTCCGGTTTGCGGATCGCACGCGTCGAGCACGACGATCGCCAGGTCCGCGCGCTTCAGTTCGTCGCGCGCGCGACGCATGCCTTCGCGCTCGATCGCATCGCCGCCCTCGCGCATCCCGGCGGTGTCGACCAGCAACAGTTCGACACCGTCGATGCGGATCGCTTCACGCAACAGATCGCGGGTGGTGCCGGCAATGTCGGTGACGATCGCGCGGTCGCTGCCTGCAAGTGCGTTCAACAGCGAACTCTTGCCGACGTTCGGCGGCCCGACGATGACGGCATGCAAGCCATCGCGCAGTTTCTGGCCGCGCTGCGCTTCAACTAGCAATTTCATCAGCGCTTCGTGCGTGGCGGCGAGACGTTGCTTCAACGCCAGGCCGCCGAGCGTGTCGATCGGTTCGTCGGCGAAATCGATCGACGCTTCGATCTGTACGCGCAACGACAGCAGTTCGGTGGCGATCGCGTCGACGCGCTGCGAGAACACACCATCCAGTGAACGACGCGCGGCGCGCGCGGCGCGGGTGTCGGCCGCCGCGATCAGGTCGGCAATCGCTTCGGCTTGCGTCAGGTCGAGCTTGCCGTTGACGAACGCCCGCTCGCTGAACTCCCCGGGACGCGCGTGCCGCGCGCCAAGTTCGCAGCAGCGTGCAACCAGTTGCTGCAACACCACCGGACTGCCATGCGCCTGCAGCTCCACGATGTCCTCGCCAGTGAAGCTGGCCGGCGCTGCGAAACGAATGACGATGCCGTCATCAATGGTGTTGCCCTCCTCATCGGAGAACCGGACGTGATACGCATGGCGCACGTCGAGTTGACAACCACAGATGCGTTGGGCGATGTCGGCAGCACGCGCGCCCGACAGTCGCACGATGCCGACGCCGCCGGCACCGGCGGCCGTGGCGACGGCGACGATGGTGTCGTTGTTGGTGCCGGTCATGGCGCGATGGTCGCAGAAAGAGCCGGCGGCAGCGCAATTGGTTCTGGCAGAGCCGAGCTTGCCTGGCAGCTTTTATGTCGGCCCGGCCATGATTTTTCGTTGCTGTAAACGCTGCGGAGCAAGCTCCGCTCTACAACCATGTCAGACGTTCAAGCCTTCACCGGCGCGTCGCTATATCGCCGCGTCATCCACCATTGCTGCAACAAGCCCAGCGAACCATTGGTGACCCAGTACAACACCAGCCCAGCCGGGAAAAACGCGAACATCACGCCGAACACCAGCGGCATCATCTGCATCATCTTCTGCTGCATCGGATCCATGCCCAAGGCCGGCGTGAGCTTCTGCGTGGCCCACATCACAGCCGCATTCAACACCGGCAGGATGAAGAACGGGTCGCGCGCTGTCAGGTCTTGGATCCACAACATCCACGGCGCCTGACGCAGTTCCACCGACTCCAGCAGCACCCAGTACAGCGCCAGGAAGATCGGCATCTGCAGCAGCACCGGCAGGCAACCACCGACCGGATTGATCTTCTCTTTCTTGTACAGCTCCATCATCGCCATCTGGAACTTCTGCTTGTCGTCGCCGTAGCGCTCTTTCAATTGCGCGATACGTGGCTGGAACTTGCGCATCTTCGCCATCGACTTGTATTGCGCGGCCGACAGCGGGAACAACGCCAGCTTGATCAGCAACACCAGCAACACGATCGCCCAGCCCCAGTTGCTGGTGATCTTGTGCAGCTGCGCCAGCAACCAGGCGATCGGTTTGGCGAGGACGGTGAAGATGCCATAGTCGAGCGACAGGGCCAGGCCGGGCGCGATATCGTCGAGTCGATCCTGCAGTTTCGGGCCGACCCACAATTTGGCTTCGGTGACCGCGCGCGTGCCCGGTGCCACGTTGACGCCAGGACCGAGTTCGCGCACCAGGTATTGGGTGCCGCCATTGGCTGGCGGCGTTGCCAGCGAGAACGTGGTCTGATCGTTGGGCGACGGCACCCACGCAGCGAAAAAATAATGCTGCGAGAGCGCAATCCAACCGCCCTTGACCTGGCGGTCGAGCGTGCCGTCGTCGACGAAGTCGGCGTATTTGCGCTTCTCGTACTTTTCTTCCGGGCTGTACCACGCCGCGCCGGTGAAGCTATAAGCCTCCGGATTGGTCATGCCGCTCTTGCTGGGCGGCGGATTGCGCAACAGTTGGCGATAGACGTAGCCCTGCCACGGCGCGCTGCCGGCATTGACCACTTCGTCGCGGACGTTGATTGCGTACTCATTGCGCTTCAATGAGAAAATGCGGCGGATCGTGACCCCGTCCGGACCACGCCAGACAAACGGCACCTCGACGCCCTGGCCGCCACGCGGCAATGCGTACTCGCGCGCGGACAACTCTGGGACGAATCCGCTTTCGTGATTCGGCGCGGCACCGGTCTGGCTTACCCAGCCGCTTTGCGCCGAGAAAAAACGCGCAGCATTGTCATCGAACAATTTCACCGGTGCACTGTTGCGCTCGGCGGATTGCGGATAGCGCAGCAACTCTGCACTGCGGATCGCACCGCCATCGAGCACCAGTCGCAACACATCCGTGGTCACGGTGACGGTTTGCGCAGACGATGGCACCGTGGTCGCCGACATCGCGGGAACCGGCGGCGTGCTGGTCGCGACACTCGATGGAACGGCTGGCAACGTCGCGCCGCTCACCGTCGGCACTGTACTGGTTGCAGCGATCGATGCCGCGGCGGCTGCCTCGGGAGGCTGCACGGGCGCAGCGCGCTCCTTGCCCCACTCCACCCACAACAATGTCGCCACCATCAACCAGGCGAAGATCAGGAAAACACGGGTCTGGTTCATCAGGCAGCGGCAGGCTCAGCCAACATCGGATGCGGGCTTGGAAGTGTGGGAAGGAATTGCGTCACGCATTGTGCCGTTCGCAAATGATGGCGGCAATGCGCCGGCACGCTGCAATACGCTTACGAACGCCGCACGAACCGCGCGCGTATCCGCCTTTGCGGCGGGTCCGCGCGCAACGCAGACATAGTCACCGTGAGCCAACTGCGCGCGCAGTGCGCGGAATTGTTCGCGCAACGCACGCTTGATGCGATTGCGGCCGACCGCGTGCGGATCGACCTTGCGCGATACAGCCAGACCGAGCCTGGCCGGCGTGTCGCTGGCCAACCAGTGCAGGCTCAGCAAGGGATCACTGGTCCGGCGCGCCTGCTTGAACACGGCGTCGAACTCGCCACGCGCGCGCACACGTGCAACCCGCGGGAAGCGGACATCGGAAGAGGTCATCGAACGACTGCGGCCCTGAGATGCGGCCGCAAGGACGCTCAGGCCGAGAGAACCTTGCGGCCCTTGGCGCGGCGACGTGCAAGAATCTTGCGGCCATCAGCGGTTTTCATGCGGGCACGGAAGCCGTGATCGCGCTTGCGCTTGATGTTGCTGGGCTGGAATGTGCGCTTGGTGGCCATGATCGTGCGGCAATCGACTGAACAGGACCGCGGATTCTAGCGGCGTGCTTGGCCCGGGTCAAACCGGACCCGGCCGATGGTCTGGCGCGACGTCGTGAAACGCTTGCCACGGCGACGCGGCGGATGCGTGTGCAGAGTCGCGGTGGTAGTCTGCCTGCCTCCCTTGCGACGAGCCTTTCGCGACGTTTTCGCAACGCCGTGCGGCCAGCCTTTCGATGACGTTGAGCCCCCATTTGGACGCCTGGCCACACTGCCTGCAACGCTTGGAAGCCGAACTTCCTGCCGAGGACGTCCATACGTGGCTCAAGCCGCTGCAGGCCACGCAGCGCGACGACGCACTGGTGTTGTATGCGCCGAACGCCTTTGTCGTCGAACAGGTACGCGATCGTTATCTGGGCCGCATCCGCGAATTGCTGGCTCACTTTTCCGGCACCGATGACGTCAGCCTGGAAATCGGCGCCCTCAAGCGCGTCGCGCCGGCCAGCAGCGCGGCACCCGCCTTGGCGCGCTCGGGCGAGCCCTTCCACGGCAACCTCGACAGCCATTACACCTTCGACAATTTCGTCGAAGGCCGCAGCAACCAACTCGGCCGCGCCGCGGCGTTGCAGGCGGCGCAGAAACCGGGTGATCGCGCCCACAATCCGTTGCTGCTCTACGGCGGCACCGGACTGGGCAAGACCCACCTGATGTTCGCCGCCGGCAACGCGATGGTGGCCAGCAACCCGGCGATGCGGGTGATGTACCTTCGTTCGGAGCAGTTCTTCAGCGCGATGATGAAAGCCTTGCAGGACAAGGCGATGGACGGGTTCAAGCGGAACTTCCAGCAGGTCGATGCGCTGCTGATCGACGATATCCAGTTCTTCGCCGGCAAGGACCGCACCCAGGAAGAGTTCTTCCACACCTTCAATGCCCT
Source organism: Luteimonas sp. (assembly GCA_043737255.1). Classification (GTDB taxonomy): domain Bacteria; phylum Pseudomonadota; class Gammaproteobacteria; order Xanthomonadales; family Xanthomonadaceae; genus JALYOU01. The sequence continues at coordinate 873 of JAYTAY010000256.1, read as the reverse complement.
GTTCGACGGCAAGCAGCAGATCATCCTCACTTGCGATCGCTATCCACGTGAGGTCGACGGACTCGAGCCACGGCTGAAATCTCGCCTGGCGTGGGGCTTGAGCGTGGCCATCGAGCCGCCGGATTTCGAGACCCGCGCGCAGATCGTCTTGTCCAAGGCGCGCGAGCGCGGCACCGTGATCCCCGAGGATGTCGCCTTCCTGATCGCCAAGAAGATGCGCTCCAACGTGCGCGATCTGGAAGGAGCACTCAACACGCTCGCCGCCCGCGCCAACTTCACCGGGCGCGCCATCACCCCCGAATTCGCACAGGAAACTCTGCGCGATCTGTTGCGCGCGCAGCAGCACGCAGTTGGCATCCCCAACATCCAGAAGACCGTGGCAGACTACTATGGCCTGCAGCTCAAGGACCTGTTGTCCAAGCGCCGCACGCGGTCGCTGGCGCGGCCAAGACAGATGGCGATGGCGTTGGCCAAGGAACTGACCGAGCACAGCTTGCCGGAAATCGGTGATGCGTTTGCCGGCCGCGACCACACCACCGTCCTGCATGCCTGCCGGCAGATCAAACACCTGATGGAAACCGACGGAAAGCTGCACGAGGATTGGGATAAATTGATCCGTAAGCTCAGTGAGTAATTGGCCTGACAACATGTGGATAACTTGGGGGCCAAATTTGGGGCCTAAATTACCCACAGGTTATTCAACGGCTTGTGGTTGGTAAACGGCTCGTATTGCCGAGCATAGAATTCAATAAAAACAGCAAGTTAATGTCGATATACATGATTTCAAGCGACACCATCACCACCAGTTTTTGATTTATTCACTTCATTAAAACAAGAGCGAAAGGATCGGGGCCGCATGCGTTTTAGTCTGCA
>JAYTAY010000255.1:0-3777 GCA_043737255.1 Luteimonas sp. | reverse complement strand
CCAGCACGTCGATCGTTCCGTCCTTGAGTTGCTGGATGGTGCGTTCGCGCTGCGCCTGCTGGATGTCGCCATTGATCGCGGCGACCCGCAATCCGCGCGCCTGCAATTTTCCGGCAAGCTCTTCGGTTGCCGACTTGGTGCGCGCGAACACCAGCATCGCATCGAAGGGTTCGGCTTCGAGGATGCGGGTGAGCGCATCGAGCTTGTGCAGCCCGCTGACCGACCAATAGCGCTGACGGGTGTTGGCGGCCGTCGTGGTCTTGGCGGTGATGGTGACTTCCTGCGGATTCTTCAGGTAGGTCTGCGCGATGCGCCGGATCTGCGTCGGCATCGTCGCCGAGAACAACACGACCTGGCGCGATTCCGGCGTCTTTTTCAACACCGCCTCGACATCGTCGATGAAACCCATGCGCAGCATTTCGTCGGCTTCGTCGAGCACCAGGCATTTGAGTTCAGACAGATCCAGCGAGCCGCGTTCGAGATGATCGATGACACGCCCGGGCGTGCCGACCACGACATGCACGCCGCGCTTGAGCGCGCTCAGCTGCGGGCCGTAACTCTGACCGCCGTAGATCGGCAGCACGTAGAAGCCCGGGATCTGCGCCGCATACCGCTGGAACGCCTCGGCGACCTGTATGGCGAGTTCGCGCGTGGGCGCCAGCACCAGCGCCTGCGGCTTGGTCTTGGAGACATCGATTCGCGTGAGGATCGGCAGCGCGAACGCGGCGGTCTTGCCGGTGCCGGTCTGCGCCTGCCCGACCAGGTCGCGGCCCGACAACAATGCGGGGATGGTGGCGGCCTGGATCGGCGATGGCGACTCGTAGCCGATTTCGCTGACCGCCGCCATGACCTGCGTGGACAGCCCCAGATCGGCGAAGAGCACAGGGGCGGTGGAATCGTCTGACATGGGGACAAACCGGCAAGAAACGGTTCGTATTGTGCGCCTCTGCACCGTATCTGCCCAAATCGCAGCCCAGGTAACCGCCATCTCGGAGGCAATTCGCTCAAAGCCCTCCCCTTCAAGGGGAGGGTTGGGTGGGGATGGTGTTGGCTGCGTTGGCTCAATCAACATCTCAGCGTGAACGCAACCTGACTTCACGGCGTCCGGTAGCGATTCATACACGCTCGGACGCATCCAACTACCCGCTCTGTCGCTCTATCTAAACAGCCGATAGCGCACCATGCATCCAACCCTGGTTGAACATTCGTATCAAAGGCCATGAACAAAACGACTCCAGTGACATCAGACCTTCCCCAAGCCTCGCGTCGTGGTTTCCTGCTGACATCCACGCTTGCGATGACCGCACTCGCCCTTGGCTGCGCGCGTACCAGCGAAGCCGAAGCCGCGCCTGCGGTGAGCAAAAAAGGCGCGTCGGGCGGCAGGGTGAAACTGGTCGAATTTTCCAATGCCGGCAAACGGCTGAAGACCGCCACCGTCGACAAGGTCGTCAAGACCGATGCGCAATGGCGCAAGCAGTTGTCCGGCGCCTCATACGATGTCGCACGCCGCGCCGGCACCGAGAGGCCATTCTCCGGCAAGTACGACAAGAACCACGACAAGGGCGTGTATCGCTGCATCTGCTGCAATACCGCTCTGTACGATTCGGCGACGAAATTCGAATCCGGTACTGGATGGCCGAGCTTCTGGCAACCCATCGCCAGGGAGAACGTCGTCGAGCACGTCGACCGCACCTTCGGCATGGCGCGTACCGAAGTCGTCTGCGCGCGTTGCGATGCGCATCTCGGCCACGTGTTCGAGGATGGTCCTAAACCCACCGGCCTGCGTTATTGCATGAATTCGGTGTCGCTGCAGTTAGCGAAAGCGGTTTGATTTTTGGTCTGTCATCCCCGCGAAGGCGGGGTCCAGCGACTTCAGCCTTGAAAACAAAGTCGCTGAATGACCAGCTTCACCGTTGTCGCTTACTTCCCGTACTCGCGGGGCTTTCAACAGCCCTATGGCTGTCATAACGGTAAAGAATTTGTTCTTTCAGGTTCATTGATTTTCCACGGAGACACGTAATGAAGATCGACGGTTCCAAACTCACTGCTTCCCTGCTCGCCCTCGCGGTTAGTGTCGGCTTCTTCGCACTCGCACCGGTGTTGGCCAGCAGCAAGCCGGTGCCGTTGCCGAATCCGGAAGTCGATGCGCCTGCCGCCAAGGGCGACCAGGTCGCTGTGTTCGCGGGCGGTTGTTTCTGGGGGATAGAGGCCGTGTTCGAGCACGTTAAAGGCGTCAAGAATGCTTCGTCCGGTTATGCCGGCGGCAGCGCCGTGTCGGCAAAATACCCGTTGGTCAGCAGTGGGATGACCACTCACGCTGAAGCGGTCAAGGTGGTTTACGACCCAAGCAAGATCAGCTACGGGCAATTGTTGAAAGTGTTCTTCTCGGTCGCGCACGACCCCACCCAGCTCAATCGCCAGAGTCCGGACACGGGACCGCAATACCGATCGGAAATCTTCTATGGCAACGCGAGCCAGAAGCAGGCCGCCACTGCCTACATCGCACAGTTGAATGCAGCCAAGGTCTTTGCCAAACCAATCGTCACCAAGGTCGGTCCGCTGAAAGCGTTCTACCCGGCCGAGGCCTATCACCAGGATTACGCACGCCTCAATCCGAATGACGCCTACATCGTGCGCAACGATGCGCCGAAGGTGGTGCATCTGAAGCAGCTGTTTCCGGCGTTGTACAAGGGCAGCTGATCCAGCAACGCTGCACTGTCATCAGAACACCCGGCGAACTTCACGGATCGCCGGGGCTCCTGATGGCTCGCAATCTCATCGACGACATTTCCCAACAACAACATCGGCACTAAAACACTAAAAGCTTGGAGCGGAACTTTGCTGCTGGGGATGTTGACGACCATGCGAATCGTACTGCGCAAACTGTTGCACACGCTGCTGGTCGAATACCTGCGATTGTTGCAAGGTCTCGGCGATCGGCGGGATCGGCCCTGACAAGTCCACTTTGGCGTGGAAACCCGGTGTGTGACCGAGGATGAAGGCGTGACCGTTGTGCAAGACGGTCCGATCCAGCCGCTCCGCAGTGACGATGCCGCCTTGTTTGGCCTGCAACATCACATGCGCAACCTTTTCGTCCGTTACTTCTGGCGGCAACTGTCGGCGGAGCGCGGCAAACAGCGGGTAATCGGGATGGCCAGTCTGCAACCGCTGTTGTGATGTTTGCTGCTGCTGCGATTTCGGATCCTCCGGATGCAGGTCGTTGTCGCCGACTTTGTTTCCACGTCCCGGCGCGCCCTTGGGTGGCGCGGCAGGCGGCGGCGCAATCGGGGTCGCACGATGCTCGAACCTGCGGTCCATCGCCTGATCAAGGGGATCCTTGTTCCAGCAATCGCGCTTGGCGCCGCGCTGGCACAGCACCGGATTGTCCACGTCTTCGATCCGCGCACGTGTCCCGTCACGATCGAAATTTCGCGTGGTGTAGATGAGCCGTTGGTGCTCTTCCGAACGGTGGACCACGTTCAATTTTGGATCGCTGGGCTCAAACGTCTTGTCGAGATAAGGACGATCGCTCAAGCCATTGAAAAAATCGATCATCGCATTGCCGTTGCGGATCGAAATTCCGTTGGCTCGATAACCACCACCGATATTGCAGTGCGCGCCGCCTACAGTGACATTGAGAAAATGATTGTTTTCGCGAAAACCAGGCTCAAGGATGTTGGTGGACTTGAACTGATCGCGGCGCTCGTCCTCAGCGGTGATCTGAAAACCGGAAATGACCGATGGCGGCAAGGTGCGATTGTGCGAGCGCGGTTCGCC
>JAYTAY010000254.1:0-8706 GCA_043737255.1 Luteimonas sp. | reverse complement strand
CGTAAACGCGACGTCCTTCAATCACCTTCGCATCCGCATCCTCGCCCGCACCCTGCACCAGCACCACGAACTCCCCCTTGCGTTGGTTGTGGTCGGCGCGCACGCGTGCGAGAAGTTCTGCAAGTGAGCCATCCAGCACCGTCTCGAACATTTTGGTGAGCTCCCGCGCCAACACCGCAGGACGCTCTCCGCCGAACACAATCACGAAATCGGCAAGCGCCGCTTCGATGCGATGCGCTGATTCGTAGAACACCAACGTGCGCGTTTCGCTGGCGAGTGTTGCAAGTCGTTCGCGTCGCGCCGACGCCTTCGACGACAAGAAACCTTCAAACACGAAACGATCGCTAGGCAATCCCGCGACCGACATCGCTGCGATCAACGCGCTGGCGCCGGGCACCGGGCTGACCTTGATCCCGGCCGCACGCGCCGCGCGCACCAGCCGATATCCCGGATCACTGACCAGCGGCGTGCCGGCATCGCTGACCAGCGCCAGCGAGTCGCCAGCGAGCAGGCGCGCGACCAGCTTGTCGGCGACATCGGACTCGTTATGCTCGTGCAACGCCAGCAGCGGCTTGTCGACACCGAAATGTGCCAATAGTTGCCGCGTGTGACGCGTATCTTCGGCGCAGATGGCCGCGACGCCACGCAAGGTGTCGAGCGCACGCGGGCTCAGGTCGCCGAGATTCCCGATGGGGGTGGCGACGATGAACAGCGTGCCGATCAGGCGCGTGCCGGTCTGGTTCGGGGTGGTTTGCATCATCTCTCTGCAGGCGGCACGGGTAGAATCGTAGCCGCAGTTGCCCTGTCACCGCCGAGTCCAAGCAGATGGCCCAGATGATCAAACGGATGTTCCTCGCCCTTGCCGTCGCGATGTTGTTCGCGGGCTGTTCCACCGTGCAGGTCAGCGAACGGCCCGAGAGTCGTCCCATCCAGACGCTCGATCCGGCATTCCTCCAGGCCCGCGAACTCGCGGCCAACGAGGCCGCACTCAGCGGCCAGGCCAAGGCGGACAACGCGCGGCAGATCGAGCGGCTGTTGTCCGGACTCGATAACGCCACCTTGTCGGGCAACACCGCGGCGCTGGCCGCAGGCGATCCGTTGTACGCGTTCGCCGGGCGCGCGCTGCTGCGGCGCGGATTGCCGCTGCCGCGCCCGTTTGATCGCGGCGCGCAATGGCGCTTCGATGCCGGCAATCGTCCGCCCGCCGATCGCGATGGCTATCGCCCGCCGTTGAGACTCGCGGTGTTGCTTCCGCTGTCCGGCAGCCTGGCCACCGCCGCCGCGCCGGTACGCGACGGTTTGCTTGCCGGTTATTACGGTGAACGCCGCACGCGACCAGAAATCCAGTTCTACGACACCGCCGGTACGGCGGGTGGCGCGGTCGCCGCGTACAGCCGCGCCGCTGCGGAAGGCAACGATTTCGTGGTCGGGCCGCTTGGGCGCGATGAAGTCAGCGCGTTGTTCAACCAAGGCAATCTGTCGGTGCCGATGCTGGCACTGAATCGCGGCAACGTGTCGCCGCCTGCAGGCAATGCGAGTTTTTCGCTGACGCCGGAAGACGAGGCGATTTCCGCCGCCGAGTATCTGCTCGGCCGCAACGCGCGCCGCGTGCTGGTCCTGGGCAGCGGCGACGTGGGCATGCGTCGCGCGGTCGCGGCGTTTCGTGAGCGCTTCGGCGAACGCGGCGGCGTGGTGGTCGACGCCTTGACCGTCAACGACAAGGCCGATGGCCTGCTGCCCGCGCTGCAAGCCGCGGCCGCAAAGGAAGGCGGCATCGATGCGATCTTCTTCGCCGGCAAGGGCTCGCAGGCACACGTCGCCGTGCCGATGCTTGCCGCCGCGGGCTTGAACGGGAAACCGCGCGTGGCGACCTCGCAAGTGATGTCCGGCACCGGCAAGGTGGAGCAGGATCGCGTGCTGGACGGCATCATCTTCCCCAGCGACGCGTGGAGCGCGCGCGGCGCATCGGGCCTGCCCGCTGCCAGCACCACAGGTCAGACATTACCCACCGCGCGCGGTCCCGCGGCACGACTGTTCGCGTTCGGTTACGACGCCTGGTTGATCACCGCCTATCTCGAACGCCTGGCGACGGGCTCCGATGCGCAGGTCCAGGGCGCGACCGGCGATCTGCGCATCGACGGGTTCGGCAACATCATGCGCACGCCTGCGTGGTCCACCTTCAGTGGCGGCGTGGCGATGCCGCTGTCGAGCGGTGGCGGCTGACATTTCTGCGGTCGACACCCGCGCACGCGGCGCAGCGGTCGAGACCGCCGCGCTCGCTTACCTGAAACGCAATGGACTGTGCGAGATCGCAGTCAATGCGAACTATCGCGGTGGTGAACTCGATCTGGTCATGTTCGATGGCAGCGGGCGCGATGGCGGGACGCTGGTGTTCGTCGAAGTGCGTTATCGCAGCTCCGGCGGGTTTGGCGGAGGGGCGGCATCAATCACTTCCGGCAAACGCCGCAAACTGGTCCACGCCGCGCAACTTTTCCTTGCGATGCATCGCGAATACGTCAACGCCGCTTGCCGTTTCGATGTGGTCGAAGCCGATGGCGATCCGCAATCGCCGCGATTGAACTGGCTGCGCGACGCGTTCCGTGCGGATGACGCATGAGTTCGATTCCGAACTCGCTGCACAGTGAATGTTCCGCACTGCTCGGCGATGCATGGCTGACCGACGAAAACGAGCGGCTGTCGTACGGTTATGACAATTCACGCCGGCAGGCGATGCCTGATGCGGTGGCGTTGCCGACCACGCGCGAGCAAGTGATTGCACTGGTACGTGGCTGTCGCACATACCGCATCCCAATCGTCGCACGCGGTCGCGGCACCAACACAACCGGCGCGGCGGTGCCGATTGAAGGCGGTGTCGTGATCTCGTTTGAACGGATGAATCGCATCCTGGAGATACGTCCCGGAGATCGTTGCGCGGTGGTCGAACCGGGCGTGCTCAACGGCGACCTGCAGCGTGCGCTCGCGCCGCACGGATTGTTCTGGCCGCCGGATCCCACCAGTGCCGACTATTCGACGATTGGCGGCAATCTCGCCTGCAATGCCGGCGGTCCGCGCGCGGTGAAGTACGGCGCCACGCGCGACAACGTGCTTGCATTGACCGCGATCACGGGCGCAGGCGAAGTGATCCATTGCGGCAGCGCTACGACCAAGGGCGCAACCGGTTACGACCTGCAACGCCTGCTGGTCGGCAGCGAAGGCACGCTGGCATTGATCGTCGAGGCCACGTTGAAACTCGCGCCTGCGCCGGAACAGCGCCGCGTGTTGCGCGCCTTGTATCGCGACGTGTCGTCTGCGGCCGCCGCCGTCGCCAGGTTGATGGCGCAACCGGTGTCGCCATCGATGCTGGAATTCATGGACGGCGACTGCGTGCGTCTGGTGCGCGGATTCATTCGACACGCTCTCGACGACCACAGCGCTGCGGATTTCCCGGAGGCCGGCGCACTGCTGATGATCGAAGCCGATGGAGATGAAGCGACGCTGCCGGTCGCGGTCGAGGCATTGAAGGCAGCCGCATCGGGCGATGGGCTGCTTGAAATCGTGGTTGCAGAAGATGGAGGCGCACGCGAACGACTCTGGTCGGGACGCAAGGCGCTCTCGCCTGCCTTGCGCACACTCGCGGCAGGCAAGATCAATGAGGATGTGGTGGTGCCGGTATCGAAGATTCCGGCACTGGTCGATGGCGTGCAACATGTGTCGCGCGAGTTTCGACTGCCCATTGTCACCTTCGGCCACGCCGGCAACGGCAACCTGCACGTCAACATTCTTTACGACCCCACCGACGCGTCCGAAGCCGGACGCGCACAGGCCGCGCTGGCCCGCGTGTTCGCGCTAACCTTGTCACTCGGCGGCACCTTGTCCGGCGAGCACGGCATCGGCTTGCTCAAGCGCGACTTCATGGCGCAGGCGATCGATGCCCCGACCCTCGCGCTGATGCGGCAGGTGAAAACCGTCTTCGATCCGGATGGCATCCTCAATCCGGGCAAGTTGTTGCCGCCTTAAGTTTTACTGTGGGAGAGGCCTCAGCCCCGACGCTTGCAGAACACCAGCGTCGGGGCTGAGGCCCCTCCCACAACATCCCGCTGCTTGAGGTCATCGCGCCGCTATGCTGTCCACGACCTGTTCGCATGCGGGAAAAAAGCCGTGTTCCGACTGGTGCTGATCGGCGGATGCGGAATCAAGGTCGGCGTCGACCCCCGCGCCCAAGAAAATACGCGTACTGCTGATCGGCAACAGCCTGATCTACGTCAACAACATGCCCGGCTTGCTGCGTGCGTTGGCGGCATCGCAATCTGATGGCCCGCAAATCGAAACCGCGACGTACGTTGCCCCCGGCGGCAGCGTTGCCGAGCGCTGGAAAGACGGCAACGCCGCCAAAGCCTTGCGCAATAAAAAATGGGATGTGCTGGTGCTGCAGGAACGCGGCGGGTTGCTGGCCTGCATGGCTGACGCGGAGCAGCGGCAGGAATCGAACTGCCGCAACAGCCAGCGCGCGCATCATCAATTCACCGAACCTGGCCAAGCCCCGCGGCACACGCGTGCGGTTGCTCGCCACCTGGGGTCCGGATGCGCTGTGGCAACAGAAGCTCGACCGCGGTATCCGCGCCATTGCACGTAGCAGCGATGCCGAGCTCCTGCCGACCGGAACCGTGTTGCGCGCGCATGCCGCGGCACATCCGCAACCGCCGTTGTTCGATGCCGGGCTTCATACCTGCCTGCAAGGTTCGCTGATCATCGCCGTCCAGTTGTATCGCGCGATCAGTGGGCGCGATGCTCAGGCGCGCGTCGTCACCATTGATTTCCCGTGGCTGCCACCGAACGCATTGATCAAGCCCGATGCGCCGCTCGAAATCAGAAGCACCTGACTGGAGTTGGCAAGACCTTCGTGATCAAGGCCGACGCGCTCGCGCCCTTGTTGGCTGCAGCAAAACTCTAGCGTTCCTGCTCGCATCCGTAGGGCAGCCATTGCTTGAATCCCTTTCCGAGCTGATCGGCATCTGCAATCCAGGCACGTTGTTGCCACAGCCAAGGGCCACCTGTTGCTCTGATCGTTGTAGGAGGGGCTTCAGTCCCGACGTTGCTGTTCTGCCAGCCTCGGGGCTGAAGCCCCTCCTACAAGATCAGAGCAGCCGTCTTTGACTGCTGCGTCCGTTCGAAAAACTACTCGAAGTGCATGTAACCGACGTGCTCCGAGATCCACTCGCTGCCATCGGCAAACAACACGCGCACGTTTTTGCCTTCGGCAATGCAGCCAATGCGTGTCATTGCGACGCCACATCGTTCCGCGACTGCAGCGACTTCAGCGCGGTCAACCCTCGGCGCTGTGAAACACAACTCGTAGTCGTCGCCGCCGACAGCCTGCAGCGAATAGCGCTGCCCCGCGTCGAACAGCGAGGACAGCCCGGATGAGGACGGCATTGCATCGATATCGACTTCGGCACCAACACCGCTTGCCTTGCAAACGTGGCCAAGGTCGGCCAGCAATCCATCGGAAATGTCGATGCACGCATGCGCGAGACCCGCGAGCGCCAGACCCGCCTCGATCCGTGGAGTCGGACGATCAAGCCTTTGCCGCAGTGATGGATCGATCGTTTGTCCCGACTTCCACTGCAGCAACGCAGCCGCCGCATCACCCAGCGTGCCCGTTACCCAGATGTCATCGCCGACCTTCGCCGCATCACGACGCAGGGCTGTCTCCCCATCGACAAACCCATGCACCGTCACACAAATCGACAACGACCCTCGCGTCGTGTCGCCGCCTACCAGCGCAATGCGATAACGATTCGCCAGTTCGAGAAAACCATCGAGGAACTCATCGAGCCATAACGCATCGGCATCCGCTAGCGACAACGACAACGTGCACCACGCGGGTTCCGCACCCATCGCTGCGAGGTCGGACAGGTTGACCGCCAGCGCCTTCCAGCCGATGTCGGCCGGCGCTGTCTCAACGGGAAAATGCACGCCGCTGTTGAGCATATCGGTCGCAACGACCAGCAGCTTGTCGGCCGGGACTTTCAACAACGCGGCATCATCGCCGATGCCCAGGATCACATCATCGCGCTGTGAAACCCGCGCGCGAATGCGTGCGATCAGATCGAATTCGCCGGGCTTGCTCACTTCGCCCGGGCAGCAGCCACTTCGATGCCGCGCCACTCGACGGCCGCGGGATCGAGTACGCCGTTGACGTAGGTGTGTCCATGCTCGGCGCCGAACCGTTTGACGGTCTCGATGGCCTCGTTGATGACCACGCGGTACGGAACATCGAGCCGCTGGCGCAGTTCGTACGCCGCGATGCGCAGGACTGCGCGCTCGATTGGATCGACCTGCACAATCTCGCGACCGATGAACGGAAGCAGCGCCGCATCCAGATCGGCCTGATGCTGCATCACGCCACGCACCAGGTCCTCGAAATATGCGAGGTCTGCGATTTCATGCGTTTGTTCGTGCGCGAACTGCGCGATGACGCTGGTGACGTCACCACCGGACATCTGCCATGCGTAGATGGCCTGCATCGCGCGCCGGCGCGCACGCGAGCGTCCGACCGGATCGATGCCATCCTTGCGACGGTGCCTGCTCACGGCATCTGCTCCATCAGATGGGCCATCTCGATCGCCACCAATGCAGCCTCCTCGCCCTTGTTGCCGTGCGTGCCACCGGCACGCGCCTCGGCATCCTCGAAGTTGTCGGTCGCCAATACGCCATTGGCGACTGGCAATCCGTAATCCAGCGCCACACGCATCAAGCCTTCCGCGCAGCCATCGGCCACTTGCTGGTAATGCCGCGTATCGCCGCGTACCACGCAACCCAATGCGACGATGGCGGCATGACCGCTCGCAGCCCCCAGGCGCGCGGCCACCACCGGCAATTCCCACGCGCCGGGCACGCGGATCACGTCGACTGCTTCCTCGCTGACGCCGTTGTCCAGAAACGCCTTGCGTGCGCCATCGACCAGCGCTTCGGTGATGCGCGGATTCCAGCGGCTGGCCAGTATCGCGAAACGTGCGCCCTCGGGGGCACGCAAATCGCCTTCGTAACGGGGCATGCGGGGAGGCTTGGAGAAAGGTGGGACAGTTTAGCGCGCCGGCAATTCCACGTATTCGACCACTTCCAGCCCATATCCCGCCAGCCCCACCTGCTTGCGCGGCGTGCCGAGCACGCGCAGCTTGCCGAGCCCGAGGTCGGCAAGGATCTGCGCACCGGCGCCATTGCGTCGCCATTCGGCCAATGCGCCGACGCGCGAAAGATTTGGCTCGGGATGCTCTCGGATGCGGGCGAGCAATGCGTCCGTGTTCTGCGTCTCGCCGAGCAGTACCAATATCCCGCGCCCCTCATTGGCAATCGTCGCCAACACATCGCCGACCGATGGCCCGAAATCCGCACGTCGCCAATGCAGCGCGTCGGCCAGCAGATTCTGCATGTGCACGCGCACCAGTGTTGGCTTTGCGGCATCGCAGTCACCGCGTTGCAGCGCGAAATGCAGCACGCGACTCAGCCGATCGCGATAGGTGTGCAACTGGAACGGGCCGTGCTCGGTGCCAATCTCGCGTCTATCGATGCGTTCGATGGTGTGTTCGGTGGCGAGGCGATGCCGGATCAGATCCTCGATCGAGCCCATCTTCAATCCATGTTCGCGTGCGAACACTTCCAGCTCCGGCCGCCGCGCCATGCTGCCGTCGGGGTTGAGGATTTCGACCAGCACGCCGGCGGGCTCCAGGCCGGCGAGCAGGGCGAGATCGCTGGCGGCCTCGGTGTGGCCGGCGCGATTGAGCACGCCGCCGGGTTGCGTCATCAACGGGAAGATGTGGCCGGGTTGGGACAGGTCTTCGGCGCTCGCATCCGGACGCACCGCGGTGCGCACGGTGTGCGCGCGGTCATAGGCGGAGATGCCGGTGGTGACGCCTTCGGCAGCCTCGATGCTGACGGTGAAGTTGGTGCCGTGCGGCGAGGTGTTGTCGCGCACCATCGGCGGCAGCCCGAGTTGCTTGCAGCGCTCGCGCGTCAGCGACAGGCACACCAACCCGCGCGCATGCGTGACCATGAAGTTGATGTCGGCCGGGCGCACCAGTTCCGCGGCCATGATCAGGTCGCCTTCGTTCTCGCGATCCTCGTCATCGACGATGACGACCATGCGGCCATTGCGGAGTTCTTCGAGGAGGTCTGGGATTGATGCGAATGACATGTCGGATTGGGTCGAGAAAGTATCGGGATCTTTTTTGCTCGTGACGGGCATTATGACCGTTGGCCCTGCAGCAAACGCTCCACATAGCGCGCGACAAGATCGATTTCGATGTTCACCGCGTGACCCATACCTGTCTTTGCAAACGCCGTCTGCGAGACGGTATGCGGAATCAACGCGACCTCGAAGCTATGGTCATCAACCGCGTTCACCGTGAGACTCACGCCATCGACGCAGATCGATCCCTTCTGCGCGATGTATTTCGACAAGTTCGCAGGCACCGCTATTTTCCACCGCTGCGCCCGTCCATCGTTTGAAATCTGCGTAACGCGACCGATGCCATCGACATGCCCGCTGACCAGGTGACCACCGAGGCGATCGGTCGGCTTCATCGCGCGTTCTAGGTTCAGTGCACTGCCCGGCTTGAGCCCACCGAGCGTGGTCAGCGACAAGGTTTCATTCGACGCATCGACCTCGAAGCTGCTGCCATCAAACGTGACTACGGTGAGGCAAAC
>JAYTAY010000253.1:0-8727 GCA_043737255.1 Luteimonas sp. | reverse complement strand
ACGACATCAACAATGTCGTGGCGCCGACGGGGTCCCGGTGCAGAAAGCCTAGGATGATTCCAAGGCTTGTAGCGGACTTGCGACGTGCTGCTGGTGATAATCACCAACGTCTGGCCAAGGTTTATTTGGTGTACGGAGCAAGTTGCTTGATTTCGCTTTGCTGCGCCGTTTTCATCTTACGAGCCATCGCCTTCAACTGTGCGTTGCTTCCGTGCTTGATGTGCACATCTGCCATCTTGATCGCCTGCTGGTGATGCATGGTCATCATCGCCGCGAAATCCTTGTCTGCGTTACCGCTCATCTTCATCGGCATTTTCATGCCGGCCATCATGCTCTTGTGCAGTTCCATGGATCCTGCGCTTTGGCCTTTCATGTCATGACCTTGCATTTTCGACATGTCATGACCCTTCATTTCCTGGGTCTGTGGCTTCGGCTCATGGGCGCTGGCATTGACGGCTAACAGGGACGATGTGGCAAGCGCGATGGCGAGCAGCGATTTTTTGAGCTTCATGGATAGATCCTTGGTGGGTTTGAAATACGTGTATCGCATGCACTGGGTTGAGGCTGGGTGATGCACCAACGAAGCCATTCAGGCGAGGGAGGCGGGGACTTGACTCTGAACCATGGTCCATAGTGCAAGCTAATTGGGTTCCCCTTGGTGCCGGTGAAGTACACGCATGAAGATCGGTGAACTAGCAAAGCTCGCAGGCGCCGGGATTGATACGGTACGTTTCTATGAGCGCGAAGGGCTGCTTCCGCAGCCACAACGGCAGGCTTCTGGTTATCGCTATTACGACCCGGGCGATGTCGCCCGTCTGCGTTTTATTCGCCGTGCCAAGGCACTCGGCTTCACACTCTCCGAGATCCGCGATTTGCTCGCTCTTTCAGGCCGTCGCGAGGACGACATGGCCGGCCTCAAAGTGGCCGCGAGCGAAAAGTTGGCGGACGTCGAAGTCAAGCTCGCAGAGCTCACCCGCATCCGTGACGGGCTGCAGACTCTCGTAGCGTCCTGTCCTGGGCACGGTGCCCTTAATCAATGCCCGATCTTGAATGCGCTCGCCGAGGAAAACCCATGAACACCACATCACATTCCGACGATCAGCTACCTGCGGCCCCGGGCGAAGCGGAGGCAGACAACGACGTGATTGATCCGGTCTGCGGCATGCAGGTCGATCCGCTGAAGACGGAGCACCATGCGGCACATGAAGACACTGACTACCACTTCTGCTCGGAGCGCTGCCGTGAACGGTTCGTGGCAGATCCTGCGAAATACCTCTCGCCCACGACGAGCGCGCCAGCCATGCCTGCGCCCGCAGGCACGATCTACACCTGCCCGATGCATCCGGAGATCCGCCAGCAAGGCCCGGGCACCTGTCCGATTTGCGGCATGGCGCTGGAACCGGAAATGCCCAGCCTCGACGACGAAGACAACCCCGAACTACGCGACTTCTCGCGTCGTTTCTGGTGGACGCTTCCACTGACCTTGATCGTCCTCGCTCTTGCCATGCTCGGTCACCGCATTACGTTCTTGTCGAACGAGACGCGGACATGGATCGAGCTCGCACTGAGCGCACCGGTGGTGTTGTGGGCCGGCTGGCCATTCTTCGAGCGTTGCGTGGCCTCGATCCGTAACCGCAGTCCCAACATGTTCACCCTGATCGGTATCGGCGTCGCGGCCGCGTTTGGCTACAGCGTCGTGGCGACCGTCGCACCGGACTTGTTTCCCGCCTCGTTCCGCGAGATGGGCCGGGTAGGCGTGTATTTCGAGGCAGCAGCGGTGATCGTCTCGCTCACGTTGCTGGGCCAGTTGCTGGAACTGCGGGCGCGCTCGAAGACCTCGGCTGCGATCAAGGCACTGCTCGGACTTGCACCAAAGACAGCCCGACGCATCAATGATGACGACAGCGAGGAAGACATTCCGCTGGAACATGTGCACGTCGGCAATCGCCTGCGCGTGCGTCCAGGCGAGAAGATTCCTGTCGATGGCACCGTGCTCGATGGTCGCTCCAGCGTTGACGAATCGATGCTGACGGGCGAACCGATTCCGGTCGAGAAAGTCGAAGCGATGAAAGTCATCGGCGCAACCATCAACGGCACCGGCAGCCTGGTCATCCGCGCCGACCAGGTCGGAGCAGCAACGGTGCTGTCGCAGATCGTGCAACTGGTGGCGCAGGCACAACGTTCGCGTGCACCGATGCAGCGCATGGCCGACAAGGTCGCGTTCTGGTTCGTGTTGGCCGTACTGAGCGCGGCTGTGCTGACATTCTTCGGTTGGGGGCTGTTCGGCCCGGAACCGTCGTGGACCTACGCCGTGCTCAACGCAGTGTCGGTGCTGATCATCGCGTGCCCGTGCGCGCTCGGTCTGGCGACGCCGATGTCGATCATGGTCGCTACCGGTCGCGCCGCGCAGGCCGGCGTGTTGTTTCGTGATGCAGAAGCGATCGAGCAGTTGCGCAAGATCGACACACTGATCGTCGACAAGACCGGCACGCTGACCGAAGGACGTCCGGCGTTCCGCGACGTGATCGTCGCTGATGGCTTCACCAGCGATCAGGTGCTGCAATTGGCGGCCAGCCTGGAGCAGGGCAGTGAGCATCCATTGGCCGAAGCGATCCTGGCTGAGGCAAGAACACGCGGTCTCGCACTGGATCGCGCCGACGAATTCGATTCGGTCACTGGGATGGGCGTGCGTGGCCGTGTTCGCGAACAGGCGCTTGCACTTGGCAACAAGGCACTGATGGGCGAAGTCGGTGCCGAGATCACTACGGTGCTGGATCGCGCCGAACAATTGCGCAAGCAGGGCGCGAGCGTGATGTTCCTGTCGGTCGATGGACGTCTCGCGGGCGCGGTGGCCGTCGCCGATCCGATCAAGGCCACGACGCTGGCTGCGTTGAACGAATTGCGCGCGGCCGGGCTGCGCATCGTCATGGCCTCCGGTGATGCACAGGCCACCGCCGAAGCGGTCGCCTACACGCTGGGCATCGAGGAAGTGCATGGCGAAGTGCAGCCGAAGGACAAGGTCGCACTGGTCCAGCGACTGAAGGCAGAAGGACGGCGCGTGGCGATGGCGGGCGATGGCATCAATGATGCGCCCGCGTTGGCAGCGGCCGATGTCGGCATTGCGATGGGCACCGGCACCGACGTGGCAATGTCGAGTGCGCAGGTCACGCTAGTCAAGGGCGACCTGCGCCGGATCGTGCAAGCCCGCGAGATTTCAAATGCCACCGTGCGCAACATGAAACAGAATCTAGGTTTTGCGTTCGTCTACAACGCACTTGGCGTGCCGATCGCGGCGGGCGTGCTGTATCCGGTATTCGGTCTCTTGCTGAGTCCGATGATCGCCGCGCTCGCGATGAGCCTGAGTTCGGTCTCTGTAGTCACGAATGCGCTGCGCTTGGCCAAGGCGCCATTGCTACCGGATTCCCCTGCAACCGGCCATCCTCAACCCGCGACCAGTGCGTCGTGTCACTGAGCCATATCGTCCACAAAGGACTGCGTAATGGAAAAGAACATGCAACACGACAGATCAATGACGCAAGGACACTACGGACGCCTTGTATTGATGACCGTCCTGTCGTTCATGGCGATGTACATCCTCATGTACGCCATGGTGGATCGGCTGGGCAACGTGTTCATCAGCGTCAATCAGTTCTACATGGCTGCACTGATGACCGCGCCAATGGTGGTGCTCGAATTGCTCCTGATGGGCAGCATGTACACGGATAAAAAGCTCAATGCCATATTGATCGGTATCGGCGTCATTGCATTGCTCGTATTCTGGACACTCATCAGGCAACAAGCAGCCGTTGGTGATCGTCAATTCCTGCGATCGATGATCCCGCACCATGCGGGCGCGATCCTGATGTGCGAAGAGGCCAGGCTTCGGGAGCCCGAGGTATTGCAGCTTTGCGAAGGCATCGTATCTTCCCAACAATCCGAGATCGCAAAGATGAAATCCATGCTTGCAAAACCGTAGGCTGGGTTGGCGCTATCAACCCAGCGCTATTCGTCAAGGGACGTGTGCAATCAAACGACCTGTGGCAAACGCTTGCACTTCATCCCGGCAGGCCGATCGAACGTGTGGATATGCGCGCCGATCACAGGATCGGCACGGTGATCTTAGGCAATCCACGACGCCTTTTGCAGAGACTGTCAGCGCCTGCTGTGCGCGTGCACCGCATCGACCAAGGCGCCAACGTGATCCGGATTCATGTCTGGCGACAGGCCGTGACCAAGGTTGAAGACGTGGCCTTCGCGCGAGCCGCCGTTGCCTTCGGCGTATTCGTCCAGCGCGCGCTGCACCTGCGTGCGGATCGCGTCCGGTGATCCGTACAACATCGCCGGATCTAGATTGCCCTGCAGCGCGATGTTGCTGCCGATACGGCGGCGCGCGTCGCCGAGTCCGATGGTCCAGTCGACGCCGAGCGCTTCAGTGCCGCTGGCGGCAAGTTCCTGCAGGTACGGCGCGTTGCCCTTGCCAAACAAAATCAACGGCGCGCGTTCTGCACCCACGCCTCGTTCGAGTTCGCGCGCGATGCGAACCAGATAGGGTAACGAAAACTCGCGATACATCGACGGCGACAATGCGCCGCCCCAGGTGTCGAACACCTGCAACACCTGCGCGCCCGCAGCATGTTGCGCAGCCAGATACGCGATGACCGCATCGGTGTTGATCGACAGCAGCTGATGCAGGGCAGCAGGGTCGTTCAGCGCCAGCGCCTTGATCCTGGAAAAATTCGCGCTGCCGCCGCCCTCCACCATGTAACAGGCGAGCGTCCACGGGCTGCCGGAGAATCCGATCAGCGGCACCCGGTGGTCGAGTTCGCGACGGATCACGCGCACTGCATCCATCACGTAGCGCAACTCGGTTTCCATGTCCGGGACACCCAGTTTCGCGATGTCTTCCGCGTTACGCACTGGACGCTCGAACTTCGGGCCTTCGCCTTCGACGAAATACAGGCCGAGCCCCATCGCATCGGGAATGGTCAGGATGTCGGAAAACAGGATCGCGGCGTCAAGATCGAAACGCGCCAGCGGTTGCAGCGTCACTTCGCAGGCCAGGTCGGGCGTCTTCGCCATGGCCAGGAAACTGCCGGCGCGTTTGCGCGACTCGCGATACTCCGGCAGGTAACGGCCGGCCTGCCGCATCAGCCAGACGGGCGTGCAGTCCACGGGTTCGCAGCGCAGGGCGCGCAGGAGGCGATCGTTTTTCAGGGGGGGTGGCATTGGCATGTGGTCCATGGTGTTGGCTTCTGTAGGAGGGCTTCAGCCCCGAGGCTCGCAGTCTCCCGGCCTCGGGGCTGAAGCCCCTCCTACAAAAAGCAAAAAAAAATCACGAGATGAAGTTGGATCAATGCGGCGCATCCGCACCCTGCACAAACATCAACTGGAACCCGCGCTTGATCTGCTGGTCACGCGCATGCTCGATTGCCGCCATCGCACTGGCCTGGTCGAGGAATTGTTCCCGCTTGACCTGGCTGCGACCGCCGATCAAACCGGATTCACGCACCAGGGCCCAGCCGCCCAACAGGTCGGCTTCCAGCATCAGTTGGACGAAACGCGGGGCTTCGCGGCCATCGGGCCGTTGTTGCAGCAGTAAACGCATGGCGAAATTGTAGCGTCTCGGGCCCTCAGTCCGGGTGCAGCACGCGCAACACGGCGGCGTCCGGCACATCCGCCACGATGCGCGCCCGCCCGATGCCGTCCCACAACACGAAGCGCAATCCATCCGCCGCAGCCTTCTTGTCCAGTCGCATGCGCGCCAGCAGGCCGTCGGGCTTGAGTCCAGGCAGCGACGTGGGCAACCCGGCGCGCTGCAACAGCGCGGTCAGCCGTTGCGCGTCGGCCTGCTCCGCCATGCCAAGCGCTGATGACATGCGTGCCGCCAGCACCATGCCGACCGCGACTGCTTCGCCGTGGTTGAGGCCATCGAACTGTTGTTCGGCTTCGATCGCATGGGCGAAGGTGTGACCGAAATTAAGCAGCGCGCGTTCGCCGTGATCGAACGGATCGCGTTCGACAATCTCCGCCTTGTGCGCGCAGCTGCGTGCAATGGCGTCGCTCAAAGCCGCATCGTCGCCGGCCAGCAGCGTGTCGAGATTCGCTTCAAGCCAAGCGAGGAACTCCACGTCGCGGATCGCGCCGTACTTGATTACTTCCGCCAAGCCGGCGCGCAGTTCGCGCATCGGCAAGGTTCGCAGCGTCGCGATGTCCGCGATCACCGCACGCGGTGGATGGAACGCGCCGACCAGGTTCTTGCCCTGCGGCAGGTCGATCGCCGTCTTGCCGCCGACCGACGAATCCACCATCGCCAGCAACGTCGTCGGCAACTGGATGCAATCGATGCCGCGCATCCAGCACGCGGCGGCAAAACCGGCCAGGTCGCCGACCACGCCGCCGCCGAGCGCGACGATGGTCGCATCGCGCGTCGCGCCGATCGCGGCGAGCGCATCGATGGCTTCCGTAAAATAACCCAGCGTCTTGGAAGCCTCACCCGCAGGCAGATCGAAGCGGTCGATGCGCAGGCCGGCGTGCACGGTTTGCAATGCAGTGATGACGCATTGTGCGTACAGCGGCGCGACATTGGCATCGCTGACCAGCAGGACCTGCTTGCCGCGAATGGTGCCGGCGAGCAGGGCGCCTTGTTCGAGCAGGCCTGCGCCGATTGAGATCGTGTAAGGGTGCGCGCCGCCGACTTCGACGGTCCGGAGGGATGCGCTCACGCCTGCCGCCCGGCCGCGTCGGCAGCAGGGTCCGCACACTGCCGCACCTCGTCAGAGGGTTCGTCGAATACCGGTGCGCTCACACCGCGTTGCCAACACTCGGTAAGCAGCCGCGCCAACGTGTTGGCCGCCTCGCCCGGCGCGTAGCCGTGAGTGTCGAAACGCAGGTCCGCGACATCCACGTACAAGGGTTCGCGGATTTCAGCAAGCGCGCGCAACGCCCCTTCGCGATCCTCCCGTTGCAGCAGTGGCCGCGTGCGGTCACGCGCCAGTCGCCGCAGTTGCTCCTCGACACCGACGTGCAGATGCACCACGAACCCACGCGTGTGCATCAGTGCGCGGTTGCCATTGTCGAGCACGGCGCCGCCGCCGGTCGCGATCAGGGTGTCGGTGCCGTTCAACAATTCGGTCAAGGCGGCGCGCTCGCGCTCGCGAAAACCGGCTTCGCCTTCGCAATCGAAAATTGTCGAGACGCTGACGCCGGTATGCGCTTCGACTTCGCGATCGGCATCAACGAACTGCAGACCGAAGCGTTCGGCCAGGCGTCTGCCGATGGAGGTCTTGCCGGCGCCCATAGGGCCGACCAGTACCAGGTTGGGAGCGGTGTTCATGGCGATGATCTTAACAATGGGAAGGCGGAAGCGTCGCAGTTCCACTGCCTCCCTGCGAATGCAGGGGAGGCCTGGGTAAGGGGGCGTCGGATCGCGTTGCTGCGTACGAAGGGCAACAGCTTGACCAGCTGCGCCGTTGAAAAGCATTGACCAGCTGCGCTGTTGAAAAGCTTTCGCGCTGCGCGAGAGTTCATTTCTTTTGAAGGGCCCGAAAGAAACGAACCAAAGAAAAGGGCCTTCCCCGATCAGAGCGTCAAAGCGGCTTCATTGCCGAGTTGATTTTTCGACTCGCCATCCATGGCTCGGTCGAAAAACGGCGTGCATCCATGCACGCCGCCCTACGGGTCTGCCGAATTTCTCTTGCAGTCACCCTCAAGCGCTCATGAGAACCCTGCCGAAGGGCTACATCTGCATCGGCTTACGATTCGCATCCAGCCGAATCGTGCGTTCCGCAATCTCCGGCAACGTCCGCAACGCCTGCCGGCTGATACGCTCGAAGAACTGCACGAAGCGTTCCACCTGCGGTCGCGTCATTGCCTGGCGATCGGCATTGGCTGTTTGCAGCGTCACTTCCTGTTGCCAGCGCCACTCCGGCACCACCTCGAAACCGGGGCCCTGCAACCACAGAAGGCGGTCGATGCGTTGCCACAACGCTGGATAATCGCGACCAAGCGCAGTGTTGCAATAGCGCCGCCAGATGCCTTCCCGGTCCTCATCACGTTCGATGGTGTTCAACGGCGCGATCAACTCCGCAGGAGTTTGCGCAGGGGCTTTCAGGAACCAACCCTCGAGGATCACCAGATCGGCAACATCGGCATGTGGCCACTGCGATACCGGCAGCTGCCGGTCGCTGATCTTGTCGAAGCTTGGAAGGTGCGCCTGGCCGCCCGCGCGCAAGGTATCGATGACTGCACACGCCAACGGCACGTCATGCGTGCCGGGCGGGCCGCGCGTTGCCAGCAGGGGATGTACGTCGCGCGCGAGTTGCAGGCGTTGCTCGTGGTCGAGATAGAAATCATCGATAGACAGCACCTCGACGCGCAGACTCCGCGTTTTCGCCAGACTTGCGACTTGCGCCGACAGGGTCGACTTCCCGGTGCCCTGCAATCCGCCGATACCGTACACGCGGGCGCGATGCGTCAGTGCGTCGTCAAGCACCATGCTCACGAACGCGAGGTCGTAACCAGATGCCAAGGGCGGGTGCATGATGGAAGACATCGCGAGACAATAACGCAACACCCGGACTTCACCGCGCCGGCTCTACGCTCCAACACACGGATCACGCACAGGCACCTGATGAACGATCTCTACGCCGAAGCCCTCGCCACGTTCACGACCTTGTTCAACGAGGCCAACACCAGCGACGAGCCCGATCCCACTGCAATGACGGTGGC
>JAYTAY010000252.1:0-3797 GCA_043737255.1 Luteimonas sp. | reverse complement strand
CGACGACGGCGGTCATGTTGAGCACGCGGCGCGACGTGGAGGCCGGCGTCAGCACGTGCGCAGGCTGGTCGATGCCCATCAGGATCGGGCCGATGGCCACGCCTTCGGTCATCACCCGCACCATGTTGTAGGTGATGTTGGCGGCGTCGAGGTTCGGCAGCACAAACAGGTTGGGGCGGCCCGACAACGTGGTGTTGGGGAACATGCGCCGTCGCAGCGGTTCGTCCAGCGCGGTATCGGCCTGCATCTCGCCATCGACTTCGAGCCGGGGCACGCGCGCCTTGAGAATTTCCCGGACCTTGCGCATCTTCGCCGCCGATGCATTCTCGTGGCTGCCGAAATTGGAATGCGACAGCAGCGCAACCTTGGGTTCGATGCCGAACAGCTTCAGACGATAGGTCGCCTGCAGCGTGCTTTCGGCAATCTGCTCGGCGCTCGGATCGACCTGCACGTGGGTGTCGAGGAAGAACCACATGCCCTGTTCGTTGATCACGCCGGTCATCGCCGAGGTGCTCTGCACGCCGGGGTCGAGCTCGAACACGCTGCGCAGATAGCCGAGCTTCTTGTGGAAGCGGCCGACCAGGCCGCAGATCAGCGCATCGGCTTCGCCGCGTTCCACCATCAACGCCGCGATCAGTGTCGTCCGCGAACGCAACAGGTTCTTGGCCGAATCCGGGGTCACGCCGCGACGTTCGGTCAAGGCGTGGTACTGGTTCCAGTAGTCGTTGTAGCGCGGGTCGTCGTGGATGTTGGTCAGCTCGAAATCGGCGCCGGCGCGCATGCGCAGTCCGAGGCGTTCGATCCGCGACTCGATGACCTCCGGGCGCCCGATCAGGATCGGGAACGCGATCTGCTCATCAATCACGGTCTGCACCGCGCGCAACACGACTTCCTCCTCGCCTTCGGCATAGACCACGCGCTGCCGGTCGCTGCGCGCGCGATCGAACACCGGTTTCATCATCAATCCGGTGCGGTAGATGAACTGTCCCAGCTTTTCCTTGTAGGCGCCCATGTCGGCGATGGGACGCAAGGCGATGCCCGAGTCCATCGCCGCCTGTGCGACCGCGGGCGCGAGCATCACCAGCAAACGCGGGTCGAACGGTCGCGGGATCAGATACTCCGGTCCGAATTTCGGTACGTCGCCGCCGTAGGCGCTGCCGAGGTCCGACGATTCCATCTTCGCCAGCGCCGCGATCGCACGCACGCACGCGAGTTTCATTGCTTCATCAATTTCGGTCGCACCGACATCCAGCGCGCCGCGGAAGATGTAGGGGAAACACAGCGCGTTGTTGACCTGGTTCGGGTAGTCCGAACGGCCGGTGGCGATGATGCAATCGGGGCGCACGCGCTTGGCATCCTCCGGCAGGATTTCCGGATGCGGATTGGCCAGCGCCAGGATGATCGGTTGCGCGGCCATCGTCGCGACCATCTCGGCCTTCAACACGCCGCCCGCCGACAGGCCCAGGAAGATATCGGCGCCTTCAACGATCTGCGCCAGCGTGCGCTTGTCAGTGTCGCGCGCATAACGCTGCTTGTCGGGATCGAGATTGGTGCGGCCGGTGTGCAGCACGCCGTCGCGATCGACGGCCAGGATGTTCTGCGGATCCATGCCCAGCGCGACCAGCATGTCGAGACAGGCGATGCCCGCCGCGCCCGCGCCCGACGTCGCCAGCTTGACCTTGGCGATGTCCTTGCCGGAGATCTCGATGGCGTTGAGCACGGCCGCGCCGACGATGATCGCGGTGCCGTGCTGGTCGTCGTGGAACACCGGGATGTTCATGCGCGCGCGCAATTTGCGCTCGACGATGAAACATTCCGGCGCCTTGATGTCTTCGAGGTTGATGCCGCCGAAGGTCGGTTCCATTGCAGCGATGATCTCGACCAGTTTGTCGGGATCGCGCTCGTCGAGTTCGATGTCGAACACGTCGATGCCGGCGAATTTCTGGAACAGGATGCCCTTGCCTTCCATGACCGGTTTACCGGCGAGCGGGCCGATGTCGCCAAGCCCGAGCACCGCGGTGCCGTTGGTGATCACCGCAACCAGGTTGCCGCGGATGGTCAGTTCGCTGGCAGCGTTGGGGTCGGCGACGATCGCCTCGCAGGCATAGGCCACGCCCGGCGAATACGCCAGCGCCAGGTCGCGCTGCGTCAGCATCGGCTTGGTCGGTACGACCTTGATCTTGCCGGGCGGGTGGCAGCGGTGATAGTCGAGTGCGGCTTGCTTGAGATCGTTGTTGGACGGCGTGTCGGACATCGGTGTCGGCGTCGCGCGGATGGGCCGTCGATTCTAACGCGCGACCTCGACATGGCGCTGCGTGGCGGCTTTCGCGCAGAATCGGGCCATGACAAAACCCGCGATGGCGCCCACTGGCAAACCCGTTTCCCACCGCCTCGTGGCGCTGGCCGTGTTCGCACTGGTGCTGCTGCTGCAGTTGCCACTGGCATTAAGCCCGGGCTATTTCAGCCACGATGAACTGCAGTGGGCCGCGATCGCGGCGCAAGGCGGCGCGTTCGACTGGCATGCGGTGCAGACGTTCCAGTATCGCCCGTTGACCTTCACGCTATGGATCTGGCTGTCGCGTGCGTTGTTCGATCAGCCGCAGGCGTTCCACGCGCTGATCGTCGCGTGGGGCGCGCTCAACGCGGCGCTGCTGGCAGTGCTCGGCCGCCGGTTCGGCATGCCGATCGGCGCCGCCGTGCTCGGCGCGCTGGCCTTCGCGCTGGGGCCGTACGCGACGTACGTCCACGGCTGGGTTGGCACGCTTGGCGACCTGTTGTGGGTGACGTGTGCATTGGCCATCGCAATAGTGGTTGCGCGCAACCCCACCCGCAGCGTCGTGGTTGCGGTGTCGTTGTTTTTCACTGTGGCCGCGCTGCTGGCCAAGGAAGCGGCGGTGTCGATCCCGGCATTGCTTGCGCTGGGATGGTGGTTCAGCGGTCGGCAACATCGCTGGGGATTCGCGGCAATGGCATCGGCCATTCCTGTTGCCATCTATCTGACTTTGCGAATTGGCGTGTTGCTGTTTTCGTCCGAACGCGGCGGCGCCTATGACTGGAGCGTGCTGCACATCCCGGCGCGCTGGCTGGAATACCAGCTGTTCGCGCCAATCCCGATGTTGTTTGAAACTTCGCTGACCTTCGCGCGCGGCGTCACGTTGCAGATCGCCGTTTCATTGAGTCTCTGGTTGGCGCTGCTGGCTGCGCTGTGGCGGAGCGACAAACGTCTGCCAAGACTGTTCCTGGCTGGGGGCGTCATCGCATTGGGACCGGTGCTGATCCTCGCGCAGAGCTGGAATCACTATGCGTACGCATTTGCTGCGCTGACATCGATGGTGGTTGCGGCGGCATGGCACCGCGCGCCGCGATGGGGGCGCATGGTCATCGTGCTGTTCGCAGCGTTGCATCTGTGGCATGGCATCAACGTGATGCGCACCATGCGCCATGTTGGCGAAGTACAGGCAGTGTTTTCTCCTGCCCTTGCGGATGCGGTGCATCAGTCGAAGCAACCTGTCGTGCACATGGTTCCGGCAGCCGGTAGCGAGACGTGGATTTTCCAGCGGCTCAGCAATCAGATTCCAAGTCATCAGGGCGTCGCCATCGGCGGGCGCGTGCAATTGGTGGGGTCGGATGCGGCGGCTGACTACCGCATCGAGGCCGACGGACGGCTGACGCGGTTGCGTTAGTGGCGTGTGCACTTCGTGGGAATGACTTCAAAAGCCTGACACATCGACTACGTAGGCTGGGTTGGCTTTATCAACCCAGCGCGTGATGCGAAAGAACTGCTGGGTTGATAAAGC
>JAYTAY010000251.1:0-3801 GCA_043737255.1 Luteimonas sp. | reverse complement strand
TCGTCGCGGTGCGCGCCTACATCGACAACTGGCGCTGGGCCGGCGTGCCCTTCAACCTGGTCACCGGCAAGCGCATGGCCGCGCGCACCACCGAAGTTGTGGTGTCATTCAAGCCGGTCTCGCATTGGCTGTTCGAGCGACCCGTACGCGAGCGGGCGCTGCCCAATCGCCTGGTCATGCGCCTGCAGCCGGAAGAGAACATCGAGCTGGATTTGATGGGCAGTCTCGCTGCGCCGGAATGGGGCGCAATGGAACTGCAGCCAATGGCGCTGGACCTGTCGATGTCTCCCGCGCCGCACCGCCGCATCGCCTACGAACGTTTGCTGCTGGATGCGCTCATCGGTAACCAGACATTGTTTGTCCGCGGCGATGAGGTCGAAGCGGCATGGCAGTGGATCGACAGTGTCAGCGATGCGTGGCGCGAAGGAAGTGTCGAGACCCAACCGTATCCGGCTGGATCATGGGGTCCGCCGGATGCCACGCCTTTCTTGCCGGTGACGGCTTGCAGCACGCTGCGCGATAGAAGTGGGTCATGAACGATCAGCGCGTGCTCTTGGCCGACATCGGCGGTACCAACGCACGCTTTGCGCTGGTCGACACGGCAGCGTCATCGACACAGGTGCACGCACGGATCGGCGCCCATCTGCTCGACAGTGTTCGCGAATTTCCCGTCGCGGAGTTTCCTTCGCTGGCCGATGCCGCACGCCACTACCTGCAAACCACCCAGGCCAGCGCGCGGCGCGGCGTATTCGCGGTGGCCGGACGCGTCGATGGCGACGAAGCGCGCATCACCAACCATCCGTGGGTAATCTCGCGCACGCGCACGCAAGGCATGCTGGAATTCGAACAACTCCACCTGATCAATGACTTCGCTGCGCAGGCGCTGTCGATCCCTTTGCTCGACCAAGCGGATGTCGCCGCGATTGGTGGCGCGTCCTGGCGCGCCGACCGCACTGCCAAGGACCGCACTTATGCCGTCATCGGCCCGGGAACGGGACTGGGCGTTGGCGGATTGCTCATACGCGACGGGTGCGCGCATGCCTTGGAAACCGAGGGAGGTCATGCCAGTTTTCCGCCGGGAACACCTGATGAAATCCGGATCCTCGAACGCCTGTCTGCACAGTTCGGACGCGTGTCAAACGAGCGTCTGGTCAGCGGGCCGGGACTGGTCAACATCCATCGCGCACTGAGCGAGATCGCAAGCGAAGACCCCGGCCCGATGCAGCCGGAAGACATCACCTCACGTGCCGAGCGCGGCGATGCACGCTGCATGCGCACACTGGATATCTTTTGCGCGGTGTTCGGCGCGATCTCGGGCGATCTGGTGTTGACGCTGGGCGCATGGGACGGCGTGTTCCTGGCCGGCGGACTGGTGCCCAGGCTGCTGCCCTCATTGCAGCATTCCGGATTCCGGCAGCGCTTTGAACACAAAGGCCGGTTCTCGTCGAACATGGCCCGCGTTCCCACGGTCGCCGTGCTGCATCCGCATCCCGGATTGTTGGGCGCGGCGGCGTTTGCGTTGGCCCGGCGATGAATTTGCAATCGATGCCCTTCCAATTCAACGCCCATCGCGATGAGGGCGCGTGGGCTGCTGCCGTCGCGACAATCCTTGCTGATCTGCTGCGTGAAAGACTGCAGCAATCCGACCGGGCGCGCATCGCGGTGTCGGGCGGCAAGACGCCAGAACCAGTGTATCGCGCCTTGTCGCATGCAGAACTCGACTGGAACCGCGTCGATGTCGCGCTCGTTGACGAACGTTGGCTGCGCTCCGGCGATCCGGACAGCAACGCACACCTGGTCCACGACACATTGCTGCAGGATCGCGCCGCAACCGCGCACTTTGAATCCCTGGTGCGTGATGGACATATGCTCGATGCATCAGTGCGGCTGGCCAATGAATATGCGAAGCGCACACCTGACATCGTGGTGCTGGGCATGGGCGACGATGGTCACACCGCCTCACTGTTTCCGCACGCACGCGATCTGGAGCGTGTCTTGAGGACCAGAACCGACTATGTCGCCATCGACGCGACCGGCTGCCCCGGCGCAGGCGCATGGCCGATGCGGATCAGCCTGACGCCGGCGGGCTTGTCGAAAGCACCGCATCGGTTGTTGCTGATACGCGGCGACAACAAACGCCGCGTGCTGGATCGCGCGCTGGAGGGCGACGATCCGCGAGAACTTCCGGTACGCATCGCATTCACCACACCGGGCGCAACCTTGCAGGTGCATTGGTGCCCGTGATGAATTTCCCGGGAAAATTGAAGCTCGTCATCCCGGCGAAAGCCGGGCCCCGCTCTGAGATCCGGCCGCCCAACCTGGGTCCCGGCTTTCGCCGGGATGACGAACCAATATTTTTCAAACCTTCCATACCCGTCCGGATGGCATCCACACTCGATTGGAGCATGCACGCAATGTGTTGGTTGACCCGATGACGCTGCATCCCCGCCTGCATGAAGTCACTGAACGCATTCGCGAACGCAGCCGCGACTCGCGACGCCTATATCTCGATGGCATCGAGGCGATGCACGCCACGGGCCCGATGCGCAATCGCCTGAGTTGCGGCAACCTGGCGCACGCCTTCGCCGCCAGCGGCACCACCGACAAGGCGCGGCTCAAGGGCGACGCGCTGCCGAACCTTGCGATCATCAGCGCGTACAACGACATGCTGTCGGCACACCAGCCGTTCGAGACCTACCCGGAATTCATCCGCGACACCGCGCGCGCGCTCGGCGCAACGGCGCAGGTCGCCGGCGGCGTGCCGGCGATGTGCGATGGGGTGACACAGGGCCGCGCCGGCATGGAGCTGTCGCTGTTCTCGCGCGATGTGATCGCACAGGCCACCGCAATCGCGTTGTCGCACGACATGTTCGACACTGCCGTCTACCTCGGCGTCTGCGACAAGATCGTGCCGGGCTTGCTGATCGGCGCCCTCGCCTTCGGCCACCTGCCCGCGGTGTTCATCCCGGCCGGTCCCATGACGCCCGGCATTCCGAACAAGCTCAAGGCTGAAGTACGCGAACGCTACGCCGCCGGTGAAGCGGCGCGCGAAGAATTGCTCGAAGCCGAATCGGGCTCGTACCACGCACCTGGCACCTGCACGTTCTATGGCACCGCAAATTCCAACCAGGTCCTGCTCGAGGCAATGGGGCTGCAGTTGCCCGGTGCCTCGTTCGTCAATCCAGGCACGCCGCTTCGTGAAGCGTTGACGCGCCATGCGACCGAACGCGCGCTACGCATCACCGCACTGGGCGCGGACTATCGTCCGGTAGGCCGTCTGCTGGACGAGCGGGCCATCGTCAATGCCATCGTCGCCCTGCTCACAACCGGTGGCTCGACCAACCACACGATCCATTTCGTAGCCGTCGCGCGCGCGGCCGGGATCCGGCTGACGTGGGACGACATTGATGCACTGGCCGATGTCGTCCCCCTCCTCGCCCGCGTGTATCCAAATGGCGACGCCGATGTGAACCGGTTCGCGGCGTGCGGCGGCAGCGCCTTCGTGTTCCGCGAATTGATGGATGCGGGCCTGATGCACGATGATCTTGCAACCATCGTGCCCGGCGGCATGCGCGCGTATTGCGACGAGCCACGGATCACGGATGGCTCACTGGGTTACGTACCCGGCGCAGCCGGTTCTGGCGACGAAACCGTCGTGCGGCCCGTGAGCAATCCTTTTGAAGCGCAGGGCGGACTCCGTTTGCTCAGTGGCAACCTCGGCCGCGCACTGATCAAGCTTTCTGCAATCAAACCAGAACATCGCAGCATCGAAGCGCCAGCCGTCGTGGTCGACAATCCGCA
>JAYTAY010000250.1:0-3809 GCA_043737255.1 Luteimonas sp. | reverse complement strand
ACCTGCTCGCCCGCACCGACATTGTCGAGGTGGTCGGCACGCGCGTGCCGTTGAAGAAACAGGGCAAGGAATATTCCGCGCGGTGCCCGTTCCATGACGAGCGTTCGCCCAGCTTCACGGTCAGCCCGACCAAGCAGTTCTATCACTGCTTCGGCTGCGGCGCGCACGGCACCGCGATCTCGTTCCTGATCAATTACGACCGGCTGGAATTCCTCGACGCGGTCGACGAGCTGGCCAAGCGTGTCGGCATGGAAGTGCCGCGCGATACGCAGCAACGCAACGAAGACAGCGACACGCATGAGTTGTTTGCCGCGCTCGACGCCGCGAGCAAATTTTTCCAGAAACAGCTGGCCGCCAGCGATAAAGCGAACACTTATCTCGATGGCCGCGATGTCGATGCCGACATCCGCGAACGCTTCACGATCGGCTACGCGCCGGATGGGTTCAGCGCACTCAAGGATGCACTCGGCACCGATGCGCGGCGCATGAACCTGCTCGAACGCGCCGGACTGTTTTCAAAAAGCGATAGCGGCCGCGTCTTCGACAAGTTCCGCGACCGGGTCATGTTCCCGATCCATGACCGCCGCGGCCGCGTCATCGCCTTCGGCGGGCGCGTGCTGGACCCGGAAGATTCACCGAAATACCTCAACTCGCCCGAGACCGCGCTGTTCCACAAGGGTCGCGAGCTGTACGGCCTGTGGCAGGTGCGGCAGACGCACACGAAGATTCCGCGGCTGATCGTGGTCGAGGGCTACATGGACGTCGTCGCTCTGGCGCAGCACGGAATCCTGGAAGCTGTCGCCACGCTCGGCACCGCGACCACGTCCGACCATGCCGAGCTGCTGTTCCGCAACGCGCCGGATGTGTATTTCTGTTTCGATGGCGATGCCGCCGGCCGTCGCGCCGCGACGCGCGCGATGGAATCGGTGTTGCCGCGGATGAAGGACGGGCGCCAGGCTTTTTTCCTGTTTTTGCCCGACGGCGAGGATCCCGACACGATCGTGCGCAAGGATGGCGCGGCCGGTTTCGATGCAAGACTGCAGCAGGCGACGCCGCTCAGCGAATTCTTTTTTGACGAACTCAGCGTCGACGTCAACCTCGGCACGCTCGATGGCAAGGCCCGCCTGGCCGAACGCGCGAAACCGATGCTGGCGCAGATCCCCGATGGCGCCTTCGGCGACTTGATGCAGCAACACCTGACCGAATTGACCGGCGTCGGCGCGCGCAGCAGTGCGCCGCAGACGCACGTACCGGTGCAGCGTCTGTATCCCACTACTTCGACGACACCGAAGCGCAGCCTGGTGCGCAGTGCGATCGCGTTGTTGCTGCAGCAACCCGCGCTCGCTTCGTCGTTGGAGCCGCCCTATCTGTTTGCGACGCTGCGCCAGCCGGGCGTGGATCTGCTCGCCGAACTGGTGGCCGTGGTCCGCGAGCGTCCCGACATCGCCACCGGCGCGTTGCTCGAGCATTTCGTCGAACACGAACAAGCCACGGCCTTGCAGAAGCTGGCGACGCAATCGGTTCCCGGTGAAGAAGCCTCGCTGCGCACAGCCTTCCTCGATGCCATCGTGCAACTCGAACGTCAGACCATCGACCAACGCCTCGATGAATTGAAGGTGCTGCAGAAAGACACGGGCTTGTCCGCGACGGAGAAGAACGAATTGCTGTCGTTGATGCAGGCGCGGGTCGGGCGCACATAGCGAACTTTTCTTTTCCTTCTGCCTTCGGCGGCCGAAGGGAGAAGGAAGCAACATGACGTCCGGGCCGGATCTGCATCCGCGCATCGCGCTACGCTCACCGCTCCAGTTCTGGGGAGAACACCGATGTCGCCATCCGTCGGTCCTGTCTTGTTGACTGCCATTGCCCTCACCTGCGCCTTGCCACTCGTCACGCAAGCACAGGTCAAACGCGAGGATGTTGTCCGTGAAGAGCAGGGCAACCGCGTCAGCGAAAACGTCCCGGCGATTCCCGCCGAACTCATCGAAACACTCAACCGTTACCAGAACACGCGCGGCGCGAGCCTCGCCGGCTGGACCAAAGACGGCTGTCTGCTGATCAGCACGCGCTTTGCCGAAACTGCGCAGGCGCATCGCGTGTGCCAGCCGCTTGGCATGCGCGAGCAGTTGACGTTTTATCCGGAACCCGTGTCAGGTCTCACACCTGCACCCGCCCATGCCTGGCGCGAAGGGTTCGTGTTCGGCAAGGACAAGGGCGGCGACGAGTTCTCGCAGTTGTACTGGTTCGACGCGCAGACCCGCACCACCACGCTGCTCACCGACGGCAAGCGCACGCAGAACGGCGGCACCGTCCTCAGCCGCGATGGCGGGTCGATGGCCTACACCAGCACGTCGCGCAACGGCACCGACCGCGATGTCTGGGTGCGCGACACGAAGGCCGGCACCTCGCGGCCGCTGGTGACCGAGGGCGGCAGCTGGGGCGCTACCGACTTCTCGCCGGATGGCAAGCGCCTGCTGGTGGCGAATTACGTATCGGCCAACGAAAGCTATCCCGGCGTCGTCGACCTTGCGAGTGGAAAACTGACGCTGTTTCCCGTCGATGGCGGCAAGGCCGCGTTCGGCGACTTCAAGTTCGCGCCCGATGGCAAGGCGGTGTATTTGGTGTCGGATGAGCCCTTCGGTGACAAGGCCAGCGAGTTCGAGACACTGCGTTATCACAACCCGGACACGGGTGAGTTCAAGCCGCTGACGTCGGACATTCCGTGGGATGTCGATGCCGTCGAGATCGCCGACGACGGCAGGCATCTGGCCTACGTCACCAACCAGGACGGCATCGACAAACTGCATGTGCTGTCGCTGCCAGCACACGCTGCCGTGGCGTTGCCGGAACTCCCGGTCGGCCTGATCGGCGGCATGAAGTTCTCACCCGACGGCGCGCGCCTGGCATTGAGCCTCAACACGGCGACCTCGCCGAGCGATGTGCACGTGCTCGACCTGGCGACGGCCCGGCTCACGCGCTGGACGCAGAGTGAAGTCGGTGGTCTGGATGCGAAAACATTCGTCGCGCCCGCGCTGATCCGGTTCCCGACGTTCGACCAGGTCGACGGCAAGCCGCGCACGATCCCGGCGTTCTACTACAAGCCGGCGAATGTGAAAGCAGGGGCGAAACTTCCCGTCATCATCAATATCCACGGCGGCCCGGAAGGCCAGGCGCTGCCAAGCTTCAGTCCCAACGCGTAATACCTCGCCAACGAACTCGGCGTCGCCGTGCTGATGCCGAACGTGCGCGGCTCCTCGGGTTACGGCAAGACTTATCTGAAGCTCGACAACGCTGCAAAACGCGAGGATTCGGTCAAGGACATCGGCGCGCTGCTCGACTGGATTGCGACGCAGCCGGACCTCGATGCATCGCGCGTCGGCGTGACCGGCGGCAGCTACGGTGGTTACATGGTGCTGGCGTCACTGGTGCTTTACAGCGATCGCATCAAGGCCGGCGTCGAAGTGGTCGGCATCTCGCATTTCGGCACCTTCCTCACCAACACCGAAAGCTATCGCCGCGACCTGCGCCGCGTGGAGTACGGCGATGAGCGCGATCCGGCGATGCAGGCGGTGTTCGACCGGATTTCGCCTTTGAACAACGCGAAGAAGATCACGTCACCCTTGTTTGTCGCGCAAGGCAGGAACGACCCGCGCGTGCCGTATACCGAGGCCGAGCAGATCGTGAAAGCGGTCCGCAGCAACGGCCAGCCAGTATGGTTCCTGATGTACAACGACGAAGGCCACGGCTTCGCAAAGAAAGCCAACAGTGATTACTTCGGTGCGGCGACGATCCTGTTCTGGCAACAGCACCTG
>JAYTAY010000249.1:0-3818 GCA_043737255.1 Luteimonas sp. | reverse complement strand
AATCGACCGCGGCCTTGCTGCGCGCCGCGCGCGACGACGACAACGTCAAGGCGCTGGTGCTGCGCGTGGATTCGCCGGGCGGCGAAGTGTTCGCGTCCGAACAGATCCGCCGCGAAGTCGCCGCATTGAAACAAGCAGGCAAGCCCGTGGTCGTGTCGATGGGCGATCTGGCTGCGTCGGGCGGCTACTGGATCGCGATGAACGCCGATCGCATCTACGCAGATCCGTCGACCATCACCGGCTCAATCGGCATCTTCGGCCTGATCCCAAATTTCACCCGCAGTCTGGACAAGATCGGCGTGCACACCGACGGCGTGGGCACCACGCGCTTCGCCGGTGCGTTCGACGTCACGCGGCCGCTGGATCCGGCGGTTGGCCAGGTGATCCAGTCAGTGATCGACAAGGGCTATCGCGACTTCACTGGCCGGGTCGCGACCGCGCGCCACCAGTCGGTCGAGCAGATCGACCAGATCGCACGCGGACGCGTCTGGAGCGGCGCGCAGGCGAAGGAACGCGGGCTGGTTGATGCGTTCGGTGGCATGGAACAGGCCGTCGCCGACGTCGCACAGCGCGCCAAACTCGGCAAGCCCGACGCGTACCGCGTGCGCTACATGGAAAAGTCGGCAACGCCGTTCGAGCGCTTCTTCACCGGGTTTGCGGAAAGCAGAATCGGCGCGAAATGGTTGCGCGAATCGAGCTTCGCACAAGAACTGCTGGCACGAGCGTTGCCGCAAGTCAGCGAGGACCTGCGTTTCATCACCAATGCATTGAAGCCGGGTTCCGGAACGCGGGTGAAAGCGTTGGCCTATTGCTTCTGCGGGTTCTGATTGCAGTCCTGTTGATGGATGAAAACGCTCGGTAAAAAAACCGGGCGTTTTTCTTGGCAGGAGCAAACTCGTTGGCAGGCATTCCGGATGCATCTTTCGCAGGGCGGCACTGCCCGCAGTCATGTCCCAGGCCGCCAGATGACCTAGCCCGATAAGCGCAGCGCATCCAGGCCTCTTCGTAACGGAACAAAAATCCCCGTATGCAGCCTGCGGCCTTGCCCCGGCTACGAAATCGTCGCAACCGATACGCCGGTGCTCGCTTGTTGACCTCACCGCGATTGATCGCCAAGGCGTGCGAATGAATCGCGAGCCCTTGTTTATTACAAAACGCTCCAAGCCTACGGAAAAAAACCGCGAAGTCTCAGCCGCCAGTCTTCGCGTCGATCTCCGCCTGCTGCTTGTCCGCGGCATCCTGCATCACTTTTTAAACAGACTTGGCTTTGTCGATCGGCTGCTGGATGGCGTCGCGTAGTTCGGTGTGCTGCGCTTGCGGCTCGGGCGGTTGATCCGCCGGTGGTGGTTCGGGTTTGCCGCATGCGCTTGCACCGAACATTGCAACCAGAACGATCAGGCAGATCGCGGCATGACGCATCGACAGGTGCATCGCGGTGTCTCCCGGAGAACGTGGCGCTATGCTACGCCGAACACCATGATGCAGGACGGCGATGACCACGCAGCGCTGGCGGCTGGAAGGACAACTCGCGCTTGTGACCGGCGCCAGCGCAGGCATTGGCCGCGCCATCGCGCGTGAGCTGTTGTTGCTGGGTGCCGACGTGCTGATGGTGGCGCGCGATGCGGCATTGCTGGAACGCCAGCGCACCGAACTGGAAGAGGAATTCCCCGATTGCACGGTGGCTGCGCTGGCGGCGGATGTCATCGACGACGAGCAGCGCCACGAAATCCTCGACTGGGCCGAAGACCACGGCGACGGCCTCAACATCCTGGTCAACAACGCCGGCGGCAACCTCGGCAAGGCGGCCGTGGATTACAACGAAAACGAGTGGCGGGACATCTTCGAAGCCAACGTCTTCAGCGCGTTCGAGTTGTCGCGTTATGCGTACCCGCTGCTGGTCAAGCATGCGGTCTCGAGCATCGTCAACGTCGGCAGCGTGTCGGGCCTGACCCACGTGCGTTCCGGCGCGCCGTACGGCATGAGCAAGGCGGCAATGCACCAGATGACCCGCAACCTCGCCTGCGAATGGGCCGAGGACGGCATCCGCGTCAACGCCGTCGCGCCGTGGTACATCCGCACACGTCGCACCTCCGACAAACTGGCCGATCCCGATTATCTGGATGAAGTGCTGCAACGCACGCCGATGGGCCGCATCGGCGAACCGGAGGAAGTCGCTGCCGCGGTTGCATTCCTGTGCATGCCCGCGGCCAGTTACATCACCGGGGAATGCATCGCGGTGGATGGGGGTTTCTTGCGTTACGGATTTTGAGATTGGGTAGGCTTCATCACCCCAGCCAGTCATGACGACAGGGAATGCGGGGTTGGCTCCATCAACCCAGCAAGTCACCGTTGCGGAATGCTGGGCTGGAGAAGCCAACCTCGCCTACGCAATGTCATCCCTTGCCGCAGGTGCTCTCGCGCACCAGCCGGTCGACGCGCTCGTATTCAATCTTGTTGGCTTCGGCGTTCTCGCCACGACCGAACTTCCATGCGGCTTCCGCCTGCTTGCGGCGTTCCATCCAGCCTGCGCAGATCGCACCGTCGGCGACACGATCACATTGGTCGGTGACCATCTGGCAGGCTTCGCCAGCGCCCATGTCCGCGCTGCCATTGATGCCGGTGGTGTTCAAGCGCACGCAGCGGGGCGCAGGCGTGCCGATGTCGCTCAGGTAGCTGTCGTTGTCGAAAGTATTGCAGCGGAACAACACGGGCGGCGGCAGGCGGTCGGCATCGGCGATGACGGGCGTTGTTGGCGCGGTGGCAACGGATACCGCTCCGGGCGCGGGAGTCGGTCGTGAAGCCGGTCGTTTGGGTGCGGCAGGAACATAAGCAGGTGCCGCGGGCGGCGGCGCGATGACGCGCTTTTCCTGCTTGACCCCCTTCGGACAGGGTACGTTGTTCTGGATGGTCAGCGCGCCATCGGCCTCGGTACAGCGATAGATGACAACGTTGTTGGCGGCGATGGCATCGCCCACCAGCAGAGCAGCAAACACGAGCAGTAATCCACGCATCAATTGATTCCACAGTCGGCGCGCAGGCGCGCGTTCAAACCACGTTCCTCGACGCCCAGCGTTTCACGCTCGCTCGGCATCGCATTGAAAAAGCGACGACGCAGTTCACTGCGTCGATCGGAGAGCTGCGCACAGACTTCGTCCTGCGGCAACGGATAACACTGGTCCTGCACCCAGGTCCCGCCACCATAGACCGCGCCATAACCGGGAATGGGCTGCATGCGATCTCGTCCGGCATCTGCATCCGGTGGTGGCGCGCCGATCCTGTCACCCAGGGACAGGCGCGATCGGACCACCGGGTAGCCCAGCGTCCATAACGGCACCCAGCGCCGATTGCCGTCGTCGTTGTCACTGCTGTAACGCGTGCCATCCAGACGCACGCACTCGTACAACGGTCGTGGTGGATTGACGACCACGTAGCGGACTTCGGACGGCATCGCCAACAAGGGTGGCCTGACTTGAAGTTTGCTGGCGTCCGGACGCAGCGGCGGATCTTTCGGCCGCAGCATGTTGCGTTGTTGTTGCTGCTGTCCTTTCGCGCATGGCGAGTCTCGCAATGTCAGCTTGCCCTTGGTATCGACGCAGCGATAGATCGTGACGTTGTCTTCGGCCATGGCGTTGCCATCAGCCAGCAACAGGAAGATGACGAGGATGGCTGCGCGGAACATGCGCCCATCTTCCACGCACCGGGCGCGTGGGCAAGCCGAATCCGTTCAGGCGGTATCTGCGCCGGGGTCGCCGTTCATCGCCGCAGGCCGAGATCAATCCGCTCAGGCTCTTGCTCGTGATTCCCGCGAAGGCGGGAAT
>JAYTAY010000248.1:0-1505 GCA_043737255.1 Luteimonas sp. | reverse complement strand
GGCCACGTGCGAGCACGCGCAGACCTTCGCGTGGCGCAAAGTTCAGCCACTGGCTCTTCGGCTTGAACAACGCGCAACGCACCTGTGCACGCGCGTCCTTGAGCGTGAAATACAGATGGCCGGAGGCGGGGCGCGAGAGGTTGCCTAGTTCGCCTTCGACCCAGATCAGCGGGAAGCTGCCCTCCAGCAGGTCGCGCGCCAGCGCGTTGAGCTGGCTGGGTGTCAGGACTTCGCCGGTCGGCATCGCATTCATGCCAGCAGGGTAAACGGGTATGGGCGGAGCGTCACCGAATGCGTGCGTCCTGTAGGAGCGCCCATGGGCGCGATGAGGCTTTCCGGTAAGGCCCATCGCGCCCATGGGGCGCTCCTGCAAGGGCGCTGAGCCCCAGAGGGTAAAATCCGCCCATGTCCGCGCAACCTCTCCCCTGCCAGATCGATCCCGTACCGCTGTTCGGCCCGCACCCGCGCCGCATGACGCGACAGGTGCGCATCGGTGACGTCGTGGTCGGCGGCGATGCGCCGGTGATCGTGCAGTCGATGACCAACACCGATACCGCCGATGTCGCATCGACTACCCGGCAAGTGGCCGAGTTGTGGCGCGCTGGTTCGGAATTGGTACGGATTACCGTCAATACGCCGGAAGCTGCGAGCGCAGTACCGAAGATCGTCGATCGCCTGCTGATGATGGGCGTGTCGGTGCCGATCATCGGCGACTTCCATTACAACGGTCATCAGTTGCTCGCGGATGAACCCGCGTGCGCCGAGGCGTTGGCCAAGTACCGCATCAATCCCGGCAACGTCGGTTTCGGCAGGAAACGTGATACGCAATTTGCGCAGCTGATCGAGTTCGCGATGCGTTACGACAAGCCGGTCCGCATCGGCGTCAACTGGGGTTCGCTCGACCAGTCACTGGCCGCGCAATTGATGGATGAAAACCACCTGCGTCCCGAACCGTGGGACGCATCGCGCGTGTTGCGTGAAGCATTGATCCGCTCGGCACTGGATTCGGCCGATCGCGCGGTCGAACTGGGATTGCCGGCCAATCGCATCGTCTTGAGTTGCAAGGTCAGCGGTGTGCAGGAACTCATCGCGGTGTATCGCGATCTTGCCACACGTTCTGATTTCGCATTGCATCTCGGACTCACCGAGGCCGGCATCGGCAGCAAGGGCATCGTCGCGTCGAGTGCGGCTTTGTCGGTGTTGTTGCAGGAAGGCATCGGCGACACGATCCGCATGTCGCTGACGCCGGAACCCGGCCAGGCGCGCACTACCGAAGTCGTCGTCGCGCAGGAGTTGTTGCAGACGATGGGCCTGCGCGCATTCACGCCGATGGTCACCGCGTGTCCCGGTTGCGGCCGCACCACGTCGGAGTTCTTTCAGGAACTGGCGCAGGTGGTGCAGGAACATGTGCGCGCGAAGATGCCGGAGTGGAAGATCAGCCATCCCGGTGCGGAGAACCTGACCTTGGCGGTGATGGGGTGCGTGGTCAACGGGCCGGGCGAATC
>JAYTAY010000247.1:0-3838 GCA_043737255.1 Luteimonas sp. | reverse complement strand
TGTGCATGGCTCCGCAACTCAAGCGACGCATTCGCGTGGGCACTGCCCTCCCGAGCATGCGCATCAATCCAGTGCACCACGACCTGCGAGCCGGTAGGCAGCGTATCCGCCAGCACCTGCGCCAACTCGTCAGCAGCAGACCGCTGCTGCGGCCACGGGTTACCCACAGTCGCTTCGCGCAAGGCGGAACTTCGTCCCAAATTCATTACGTAAGGATAACGGCCCGGACCCGCTGCAAACGGCCAAATGCATCGCGGTTTGTGTCCTGCGCCCCGACCCGATCACGGTTTGGGTGTGCCGTGATGGCTGGCCGGTGGTTTGCACGCTCCCCTACCCGCAACGCACCTCACCCAATCTCTCTCTCGCTGCGCAGGAGATGGCTGGAAAGCTTGAAACAGGTTGTCTTTCCAGGTGGCTTTCAACAGCAGGCCGGGACCCAGCCATGAGAGCCGGCTGCCCAAGCGGGGTCCCGGTCTACTGGATCTCGCACAACCATTCAGCCCCTCGCAACCCCATTCCCCAAAATGACCCGTTCCGACCCTCATGTTCACAAGCGCATCCGCCGCCATCGGCTTGGCGACCTCCGATCCAGCATCCATCGAGCATCAATGCTTCACCTCGTCGCCTGCAGCGCTTACGCTGCGCGGGATGAATGATGTCCTCGTCGACAACGGTGCCGAAACCAGCGATGACGCGTCGGTGGAAGGCAAGCTGATCGACGCCGGGTTGATGCTGGCCTACGCAAGCGGCGACGTGACGGCCTTCGAGCAGTTGTACTCGCGTCACCGTGGTCCGCTCTACCGCTTCTTGCAGCGCCAGTTGCGCAACACGGCGCTGACCGACGAGTTCTTCCAGGATGTCTGGCAACGCGTCATCGCCGCGCGCCAGACGTGGGCGCCCGATGCGGCGTTCTCGACCTGGTTGTTCCGCATCGCCCACAACCGGCTCAACGATCACTGGCGCGCGCAGCAACATCGTCCGGCCGCGCCTGACGATGCAGAGGAACGTGCCGCGCGCGTGCCCGATCCTCACACGCCGGAGCGCAACCTCTCGGAATTCGAGCAGCGCCGTCGCCTGCAGATGGCGCTGGATGAATTGCCGGAAGAGCAACGCATCGTGGTGACGTTGCGGCTGGAGCAGGAATTGACGCTGGAGGAAATCGGCGAGATCACTGGCGTCGGACGGGAAACGGTCAAGTCACGGTTGCGCTATGCGATGGATAAATTACGTACGAGATTGCAGGAATGAGTTCCCATCCTCCAGAACCATTGAGCACCGAAGAACACGAGCTCGCGCAGCGTCTCGTGCGGGTCGGTGCGCCTGGTGAGCCGTCGCCTGCCCTCGATGCGCGGATTCTGGCGGCCGCGCACAATGCGGTAGCACAGCGCTCCCGGCAGCAACCACGACGCCACCGCTGGCCGGTCGTCTTCGGCATTGCCGCGTCACTTGCGCTGGCAGTGGGCATCGCATGGCAACTGCGACCTTTGCCGCAAGCGCCTCCCGCCAATAGCGAAACCACAGCGGCGATGATCGAGATCGCCGCAGCGGACAGTGTCCAACCGGGCGCCGCTGCCGACAGCGCGGCGAAAGCGCTTTCCTCGGCTCCTCCCGAACCGATCCAATCCGCTCGAGCCTCGTTGCCTGCCGCGAATCCGGAAGAAGTGCAGGCCGAGGTGACTTCGAATCAAGGAGATGCTGCTTCGGCAACTGCTGTTGACGAGCCTCCTGTCGTCTTCGATCAACCGCAATCCGCGGATGTGCAGTCCCCGCAACCTGCGCCATCTCTACCGCCTCCGCCAGCGGATGCTGTGTCCGCCTCGCCTGAGTTCGCGCCTGCACCGCCTGCGCCTGCAACGGTGACGCCGCAACGCGACCGTGGTGAAAGTGCCGCGCGGGCGGCTCCCCCCCAGCAGCGCGCGCTGTCCGGCGCCGCCTCGCCTGCGCGTAGTGCTGAGGCGAAAGACGCATCAACGCTCGACACGATCACCGCTACGGACGGGAGTGAAGAAGGTTTCGACGAACGCCCGCCCACCACCGCCGACTCGCCTCAAGTGCAGCAAGCGTGGCTGCAACGCATTCGCGAACTGATCGCCGGCGGCGAGTCCGACGCCGCGCGCGACAGCCTGCAGGCATTCAAGCGTCGCCATCCCGGCGTCGTGTTGCCGGATGACTTGCGCCGTTTCGATCGGCAGCCTTGACCGATCCCTCTGATCGCTTGTTTCGAGCGACGTTTTTCATCAGGATTTTTTCGATGCGCGAGTCGGTCGAATGAGTTTTCACACACTCACTGCACCCGCATCGCACGGCATCGAAGTCAAACACAGCCGTTTCATCGCAAATGCCGCATCGGTCACATCGCCGGAGGATGCACTCGCTTATCTGTCGCAGGTCGGCGACGCCGACGCGACGCACAACTGCTGGGCGTACCGGATCGGGCAGGAGTACCGTTCCAGCGATGACGGCGAGCCGTCGGGAACCGCAGGCCGGCCGATTCTCGCCGCCATCGATGGACAAGGCTTCGATCAGGTCATGGTGGTGGTGACGCGCTGGTATGGAGGCATCAATCTCGGCGCTGGTGGCCTGGTACGCGCCTACGGAGGCTGCGCTGCGGAATGTCTGCGACTGGCGCCGCGACGATTGCTGGTCGTGATGCAGGAACTGCTGCTGCGATACGCATTCGGCGATAGCGGCGAGGTGCATGCCGCGTTGATTGCGTTTTCGGCCGAAAAAGTCGAAGAAGCCTTCGATACCGAAGGCGCCCGCTTGCGTATCCAGTTGCAGATCGATCGTGTCGATGCCTTGAAAGTGCGCCTGCGCGACGCCACTCGTGATCGTGTGCGCTTTGTGAACGAGATGCACAGCTGAAAATGAGTCGCCGCCTATTCGCCTGCCCTTGCGTTTGTGTCCCGTCTCCACTTGGAGACGGAAACGACGGAGCGCGCATGTTCGGCGATAACATCGGATCAATCGCGTCGTCTCTGTGACAGCCAACAAGATCAAAAACAGGACCAACGATGTCAATAACAGCAGAACCGATCGCACCCGCCCCCAAACCCCGCATCGGCACCCTCCGCGCGCTCTGGCCCTTTGTCATGCGCCAGCGCGGTTTGTTCCTCGCTTGGCTGCTGGCGCTGGTCGCGGCATCGGTCGCAACACTGAGCCTGCCCATCGCCTTCCGCAAAATGATCGACCAGGGATTTTCCAGCGGCGCCAATGTCGATCGCGCCTTCCTGTTCCTGTTCGTCGTCGCATTGGCATTGGCACTGGCTTCGGCGACGCGGTTCTATTTCGTGTCCTTGCTGGGAGAGCGCGTCGTCGCCGACTTGCGCCGCCAGCTGTACGCACACCTGATCGGCCTAGATGCCGGATTCCATGATCGCAACCGCAGTGGCGAGCTGATCTCGCGCCTGACTGCCGATGCCGAATTGTTGCGCAGCGTGGTCGGTTCCAGCATGTCGGTGGCATTGCGCAGCAGCGTCACTGTCGTCGGTTCGCTGGTCATGCTGTTCTTCACCGAACCCCGTCTGGCAGCGTATGCCTTGGTCGGCATTCCGCTGGCGGTATTGCCG
This sequence comes from Luteimonas sp., assembly GCA_043737255.1. Classification (GTDB taxonomy): domain Bacteria; phylum Pseudomonadota; class Gammaproteobacteria; order Xanthomonadales; family Xanthomonadaceae; genus JALYOU01. The sequence continues at coordinate 269 of JAYTAY010000247.1, read as the reverse complement.
ATCGTCATTGGGGGACGCCGCATCCAGAAGATCTCGCGCGACAGCCAGGATCGCGTTGCCGATGCCAACGCACTGGCGACCGAAACCCTTGGCGCGGTGCGCACGGTCCAGTCGCATGCACGCGAACCTTATGAACAGGGGCGGTTCGGCACAGCGGTGACAATCGCCGTGGAAACCGCGCGCAAACGCATCCGTTCGCAGGCGTGGGTCACGGCCGTCGCCATCACGTTGATCTTCGGCGCGATCACGCTGGTGTTGTGGTCGGGCGC
>JAYTAY010000246.1:0-1508 GCA_043737255.1 Luteimonas sp. | reverse complement strand
CGGACCCCGCTTGCATACATCCCGGCGCGCGTATGACGCCCGCCGCGTCTTCTTCGCATCATCCGAGCGCAACTGCTGCAGGCGCTCGAAGTAACCGGCTTCTATCCCCGTCACGTACTCGCCGCTGAAGCAGGAACTGTCGAACCGGCGACCCGGGAATTTCGGGCCAGCCACCGCGGCCTCCAGGTCGGAGAGGTCCTGGTAGACCAGCCAGTCGCAACCCAGGAACTGCTCGATGTCCTTCTCGCTGCGACCATGTGCGACCAGCTCATCCACCGACGGCATGTCGATGCCGTAGATGTTCGGATAGCGCACCGGCGGCGCCGCGGAGGCCAGGTAGACCTTCTTGGCACCGGCATCACGGGCCATCTGCACGATCTGCTTGGAGGTGGTGCCGCGTACGATGGAATCGTCGACCAGCAGCACCACGCGGTTCTTGAATTCCAGAGGGATCGGATTGAGCTTGCGCCGCACCGATTTCGCGCGTTCGCCCTGCCCCGCCATGATGAAGGTGCGGCCGATATAGCGATTCTTGATGAAGCCTTCGCGATATTTCACGCCGAGCAGGCTGGCGATTTCCAGCGCCGCATCGCGCGAGGTATCGGGGATCGGGATTACCACGTCGATATCGTGGTCTGGCCGCTCACGCAGGATCTTCTCACCCAGCGTCACGCCCATGCGCATGCGTGCCTTGTGCACCGAGATGTCTTCCATCATCGAGTCGGGGCGTGCGAAATACACGTACTCGAAAATGCACGGCGTGTGTTCCTGCAGTGGCGCGCACATCTGCGCAAACAATTCGCCGCGCGGCGTGATGACAATAGCCTCGCCCGGCGCGACATCGCGTAACCGTTCGAAGCCGAGGATGTCGAGCGCGACCGATTCCGATGCGATGGCGTATTCGTTGCCCGCATCGGTGGTGCGCTTGCCCAGCACCAGCGGACGGATGCCGTGCGGATCACGAAACCCGACCAGCCCCAACCCCAGCACCGTGGCGACGACCGCATAGCCGCCCTTGGCGCGGCGATTGACGCCTTCGACCGCGCGGAACACGGCGTCCGGCGTCAATGCCTTCTGCGTGTCGAGTTCGTGCGCGAACACGTTCAGCAACACTTCCGAATCGGAGTCGGTGTTGACGTTGCGGCGATCCTGCTCGAACACTTCGCGCCGCAACGCATCGGTATTGATCAGGTTGCCGTTGTGCGCCAGCGCGATGCCGTACGGCGAGTTGACATAAAAAGGTTGCGCTTCGTCGATGCCTTCGTTGCCGGCGGTCGGATACCGGCAATGTGCGATGCCAACCTTGCCTTCCAGCAACTCCATCGACTTGGCGTCAAACACGTCCCGCACCAGTCCGTTGCCCTTGTGCACACGCAGATGCGAACCATTGGTCGTGGCGATACCGGCCGCGTCCTGGCCGCGGTGCTGCAACACGGTCAGGCCGTCGTATAGCGCGGCGGCGACCTCAGAAGTGGCGACGATGCCAACGATTCCGCACATGCTTCGAT
>JAYTAY010000245.1:0-3852 GCA_043737255.1 Luteimonas sp. | reverse complement strand
TTATTTGTCCTGAGGCGCGACGGCCTCGGTGATCGACTCTTTCGCGTGATCCTTCGCCGAATCCACCGCCGCCTCGCCCAACGTCGGACGGTTGCGGTCACGTTGCACTTCGGCGGCAATCCCCGCCAGCGTCGACTCCGCAATCAAGCCGAGACCATGCGCGTGTTCGGCGATGGCTAGACTGTCGGCGACGCGCAACATCGGCACGCGCGTGCCCGTGACTTTCTCGATGAATCCATCCACATACTTGTCGCGCGCAGAATCGGTATCCAGATCCACATCGCGGATGTAGATGGCAAGGATGCGGTCGCCGAATTCGCGCGCCGCTTCCGCGTACAACTCGGCGTCGGCCTGTCCGGAATCGCCAACCAGCACCCAATTGAGTTGCGGCAGGCGCTGGATCAGTTCGCGCGCACGCTCCAGCTTGTGGCCGTGGCCTTGGGTCTTGATGAACTTCCCATCGTCCAGGCCGATGTCGCGCAGGAACATCGGGCCGAATGGAATCGTGTTGAGTTCAATGAAATCATCGAGCAGGTCGTAAAGATTCCAAGGTGAGCTGGACACATAGAAGACCGGGTTGCGACCTGCGCCATCGACTCCCGATTGAAACGCCTGATACAGCCTGGCCACGCCATTCAACGGTTTTCGCGTGCGTGCGTTGTGCAGGAAGGTCAGCTGCGCGGCGGTCTTCCAGTCGGTGATGCTGCTCTGCAGGACGGTGTCGTCGATATCGGAGATCACGCCGAATTTCGCTGCCGTCCCGATCTGCAACACTGGTTGTGGCGTGAGCAGCGTGCCGTCGGCCAGCGCGATGGTGGCGTTGTCCCAGAGCATGTCGGACGCGGTGACGTCGGTTGCGATGTGGACGCGGTAATAGCCTTCGTGGTCGCTGACCGTTTCCGCGCTGGCATTGCGGAAGCTCGCTTTCAACGCGACACCCGGCACCTCGTCGCTCTCGAAACGGCGATAGGTGTTGAGCAGGTTGTCCCACCAGCCGTCATCCTCCCTGGGTCCACCGAGCGGCGCCTCCGCCAGCACGCGGCCGAACAGGTCGACGCCACTGGCATCGGCGAAGGCGCGGTAGGCGGCGATGTGGTGCGGGCGGTTGTAGGCGAATTTCGTATCAAAGCGACGACGCGCGGTATCGAGGTAATCGTCGGCATCGATCACCACGTCTTTCAGGTGCTGCGCGACATGGCCGGGCCAGCGGCGAGTGGGGGAGTCGGTCATTTCTGGTTCCAGGGGCTGTTTGCGTGCGAGTTTTGCGCCTCGTCGGGAAACGCCATGTGAGCTCCTCGATCAGCCACCGGCGCCACGCGGATGAATGATTAGTGAGGAATCCAGCCCGATCTGCACATTTCATGACCACCTTGTGACCCGCATCGCAGACTTTCGACGCGATCGGGCGCCTCATTGGCTTGTAAAGGGGAAAGGGGAAATCGTCATGTACTCACGTATGTCCCGCAGGTCGCGGTGGGCCGAGAGCATCGCCAGGGGCATGCTCGGTCTTGTGCTGCTCGCCAGTGTCGCCTGGGCGCTGGCCGCACCCTAGAAGACCGGAAACCGTGGGAAGTAGGCTGGGTTAGCCCCACCAAACCCAGCGCTTTCGGCGTGCCGCCTGCTGGGTTGGTTAAAGCCAACCCAGCAGGCGTTGCTATTCGTCCGCAGGATTAGCAGGGACAATGCGGCCTCGCCGCCGCCCTAGGCTGCGTCGAATGACAACAAGCATTCGCGCAGCGATCCGGATTACGTTCTTGACGACCAAGCCCACCGACACCTCGCCGCAGGCCGACGATACCGACGCCGATCTGCGCACACGCCTGCGCGCCGCCACGGAATTGCTCGAATCGGTCGCCGCCGACCGCAGCGTGCTCGACCTGTTGCCGGATGAAGACCGCAAGCGTTTGCGCCAGGCGATGGACCGCGTTGCCAATCCCGACCGCACCGAACGGCGGCAGCTGCGCAAGGCCACGTTGCGCGAGCGCAACAGCATGCGCAACCAGCGCGACGATGCCGTGCTCGACGCCACCGGTATCCGCACGTTGCGCCGCAAGCCGGTCTTCACCACGCCCAATTATTTTCCGCCGCAGCATTTCGAGCCGCGCGACATCGACACGGATCAGCCGGAACGTGGCGAATCGGTCGAGCCGCAACATTGCTATGTCTGCAAGCAGAAATATTCCGTCATCCATCATTTCTACGACCAGCTGTGCCCCGCGTGCGCGGACTTCAACTTCGCCAAGCGCACCGAACTCGCAGATTTGAGTGGCCGCACTGCGTTGCTCACCGGAGGCCGCGTCAAGATCGGTTACCAGGCCGGCCTCAAGTTGCTGCGCGCCGGCGCCCGGCTGATCGTCACCACCCGTTTCCCACGCGACTCCGCGGCGCGTTACGCGCAGGAAGTGGACTTCGGCCAGTGGGGTCATCGCCTCGAAATCTTCGGCCTCGATCTGCGCCACACGCCCAGCGTCGAAGCGTTCTGCGCGGAATTACTCGCAACGCACGACCGGCTCGACTTCATCATCAACAACGCCTGCCAGACCGTCCGTCGTCCGCCGGAGTTCTACGCGCACATGATCGCGAGCGAAACTGCCGCGTTGCAAGACACACCCGAAGCCGTGCGCAAACTGCTCGGCACGTATGAAGGATTGCGCGGCTACAGCCTGTTGCCGGAAAGCGGGCCACTCGATGGCAACGCCGTTCAAATGACATCCGCGCGCTCACTCGCCGATGCCGCCGGACTGACCCGCGCCGCGGAACTGTCGCAGGTGCCGTTGCTGGCGGAAGAACTGCTCGGACAAAAACATCTGTTTCCCGAAGGCCGGCTCGACCAGGACCTGCAGCAAGTCGATCTGCGCGGCCGGAACTCGTGGCGCCTGCTGATGGCCGAAGTGCCGTCGGTGGAATTGCTGGAAGTGCAACTGGTCAATGCCATCGCGCCGTTCCTGATCAACGCGCGTCTGAAAACGCTGATGTTGCGCACACCGGCCGGTACTCAGCAAAGCCGCGACAAGCACATCGTCAACGTATCCGCGGTCGAGGGCCAGTTCTACCGCAACTTCAAGACCACGCGCCATCCGCACACCAACATGGCCAAGGCCGCGCTCAACATGATGACGCGTACCGCGGCCGCCGATTACCACGGCGACGGCATCCACATGAACAGCGTCGACACCGGCTGGGTCACCGACGAGGATCCGGTCGAGATCGCGGCGCGCAAGACCATCGAGGAGCGCTTCCACCCACCGCTGGATATCGTCGACGGCGCGGCGCGCATCGTCGATCCGATCATCCACGGCCTCAATACCGGCGAGCACGTGTGGGGGCAGTTCCTCAAAGACTATCGGCCGACCGATTGGTAAAGGTTGGTGGAGGATTTATCAGGCATTGGGTTGCGGTCGTGGCCGCGCCAGTAGACTGAAATTCGTTGTCACCGGTAAGCGTCTCGATCATGCGTCCCACCGTCCTTGCAGGCCTTCGGATGTTGCTGCCTAAAATTTTGAGGCAATCGCTGCCGGTCATGGTCTGTCTGCTGCTGGCCGCCTGCCAGCCAGGCAAGCCGGCCGCGGCTGTCGGCAAGACCGTCGCTGTCGAGACCGCGACCAGTGCCCAGCAGGGTGGTGCGATCAGTGCCGCGCCGGTTGACGCGGCTCAGGTGCAGACCGACATCGACGGCGGAACGACTTGGCCACCGGTAAAACTGACCTCCGGTGTGGCGTTGATCCGTTGCGACGCAGACGGTGCGCAAATCGACGATGGCGTGCCGCTGGTCGATCTCGAATTTTTCAGCGTCGTCGATGCGGTGTCTGGCTGCCAATCGAAAGACGTCATCCATCTTCGCTACAGCGGCGA
>JAYTAY010000244.1:0-1515 GCA_043737255.1 Luteimonas sp. | reverse complement strand
GCGAGGCGCATGCACAGGCGCTTGCGGCGCGTGAGTGCATGGCGGCATTGATGGCGGAACTCGAAGCATCCAGCGTCACCGATATCGTCAATGTCGGTATTGGTGGTTCCGATCTTGGCCCCCGCCTGGTCGTCGGCGCGTTGAAGGATTTCCACAGCGGCCGTTTCCGCGTGCATTTCATCAGCAACGTCGACGGCAGCGACGCTCAACACACGTTGCGTGATCTGGACCCCACGCGTACCGCCGCCATCCTTGTCTCCAAGACCTTTGGTACGCAGGAAACCCTGCTCAACGGCAGGATTCTCAAGAACTGGCTGGGCGGAAGCGAACGACTGTATGCGGTCAGTGCAAACGTACCGGAAGCCGAGGCGTTCGGCGTGAATGCATCGCGCGTGCTGCCGATGTGGGATTGGGTGGGTGGCCGTTACTCGTTATGGTCCTCGGTTGGTTTCGCGATCGCACTCGCGATCGGCATGCCGCAGTTCGAGGTCTTGCTTGCTGGTGCGGCGGAGATGGACGCGCATGCGCTCGATGCGCCAATCGACCGCAATTTTCCGGTTCTGCATGCGCTGACCGGCGTGTGGAATCGCAATGCACTCGACCTCGCCACGCACGCAGTTCTGCCATATGACGAACGTTTGGCGTTGTTGCCGTCGTACCTGCAACAGTTGGTGATGGAAAGTCTGGGAAAATCGGTGCAGCCGAACGGTTCGCCTGTTGCCAGCCAGACGGTGCCGGTGTTGTGGGGTGGGGCGGGGACCAATTCACAGCACAGTTTCTTCCAGGCACTGCATCAAGGGACGCAGACGATTCCTTCGGATTTCATTGGCGTGATCGCGCCCGCGCATGGGTACGCCGACAGTCATGCCGTCTTGCTCGCCAACCTTATCGCGCAGACCGAGGCACTGGCGAATGGCCATGCCGCCGACGATCCGCAGAAGTCCTATCCGGGCAATCGTCCGTCGACCTTGCTGTTGCTCGACGCGATCACCCCGCATTCGTTTGGCGCATTGATCGCGATGTACGAGCACAGCGTTTACGTGCAATCGGTGTTGTGGGGCATCAACGCCTTCGACCAGTGGGGCGTGGAATTGGGCAAGAAGATTGCAGGTGATCTGCTGCCCGCACTGAGTGACCACGATGCGCATGTCGCCGATCCGGTGACTCGATCCTTGCTGCAAGAGATCCGTTCGAGACGCTGATTTTGTCCCGCGGGGGGACTTTCTTCGTCGTAGGAGCGCACCATGGGCGCGATGTGCTTTACCGGTAAAGCCCCATCGCGCCCATGGGGCACTCCTACAGGGCGTGTCGCGCCAAAGCCCACGTGACGTGTTCCCGCACCACGCTGTCCGGTTCGTCACGACGTGATTCGAGCGCGGCCAGTACATCCGCCGTCGTCGGCGCATTGCCCAGCGCCACGGCGATGTTGCGCAACCAGCGCCCATAACCGCTGCGGCGGATCGCCGAACCTTCCGTTCGCTGCAGAAATTCCGCTTCGGTCCACGCAAACAGGTC
>JAYTAY010000243.1:0-3858 GCA_043737255.1 Luteimonas sp. | reverse complement strand
CGTGAGTTGTTCGCGGCTGGCCTGCGGATGGCGTTTATGCAGGCAGGCCCACGTCGTCAGCAGCGTGCCGGCGCCATCGGTTTCGATCGCACCGCCTTCCAGCGCGAAATCGATCGCCTGCGTGGCCGCATCGTCAAACAAGTGACCGGACGACAGGGCCTGGATCAACTGGTCATCACGGCTGGCCTCGAACTTGCCGCCCCAACCGGTGAAGCGGAAATCGAGCAACCGGAAGCCATCGGTTCCCCGCAACGTGATCGGCCCCGAATCGCGCAACCAGGTGTCGTCGTAATCGACTTCGACAAATTGCACGCGCAAAAGATCGATACGTGCCGATCGCAGGCGCGCTTCGGCATAGATCTGCAAGTCAGCATCGGCCACGCAGATCACCACTTTCTGGTAGCGCGTGATCGCGGCAATGAGGGCGATGTAAGTGTCTTCGACCTCGCCCAGACGGTCGGCCCAATCGGTCTCGGCATGCGGCCACGCGATCAGCACCGCGGACTGGGGCTCCCACTCCGCGGGGAAACGCATCGCAGAAGCGGTCATCGCGTCAGCGGATGGCAGGCTTGGGGCCGATTTCGTTGGCGTCAGCCTTGTTGGCAACGACATCGATCACCTTGCTTCTCTCGAAATACACGGTGAAACCTGGATACATCCAGCGATTGATCGTCGGCCACTGCCGTTTCTGGCCGCCGCGCGGATCCAGGCGGCTGGTAGGCGCTCCGTAGCGGGCTTCGACCTGACCCATGTTCATGCCACGCGTGGGGATGGCGGCTCGCGGTTCTTGCTGCACGCGTTGGATCAGGAGGGTTTCGGCCGATGCGACACCCGCAAAGGCGATCAGGACAAGCATGGGGACTGCCAGAACAGGGGCTGCACGTAAGCGACGGACCATGACAAGACTCCTCGAAAGAACGAGCGATTGTAAGCAGAACAGGTGAAGCGCAGGCGAGAATGGAGCCACAAAACAAATGGCTACAAAAGACGAAGGCCGCACATGGCGGCCTCCGTTATCGCGTCCAGCGAGCCTGTGCTCAGCGCTGGCGAGCCTTGAAACGCGGGTTGCTCTTGCAGATCACGAAGACCTTGCCACGACGGCGAACCACCTTGCAGTCGCGGTGACGGGCCTTCGCCGACTTCAGGGAGGACAGGACCTTCATGACACACCTCTGGCGAATAAAGTCGGCCATTTTAACGGGACTTCCCCCAGTGATTCAAGTGGTTGCATCGGAAAAGTCGCGAAAACAACGGGATGAGCTGGCAGAATGCGCCGAACCCCGGAGCCACGCCCGATGCGAAATACGCCCCCTCCTGTGCTGACCATCGACGGACCTTCCGGCTCGGGCAAGGGCACGATCAGCCGCCATGTCGCCAACCGGCTGGGATGGCATTACCTCGATTCGGGCGCGTTGTATCGGGCCGTGGGATTGGCGGCCGCCTGGTCGCAGGTTGACCTCAGCGACGCGGACGACGTAGCTGCTTGCGCCGAGCGAACCGAAATCCATTTTGAAACCGGCGATGGGTCAGCGGAGCCGCGGGTCATCGTCAATGGCAAGGACGCGACCCAACAGCTGCGCATGGAAACCGCAGGCGCGGCCGCATCGGCGATTGCGGCGATGCCGCCCGTCCGCGCCGCCCTGGTCGAGAAACAGCACGACTTTCGCCGCGCGCCAGGTCTGGTGGCCGATGGCCGGGACATGGGCACCGTCATCTTCCCGGATGCGATGTTCAAGGTGTTCCTCACCGCGAGTGCCGAGGAAAGGGCCCAAAGACGCTATAAGCAGTTGAAAGACAAAGGGGTTTCCGTTACCTTGGCCGGTCTGCTGGGCGAGATTCTCGCCCGTGACGCCCGCGATGCCAATCGCGAGGTGGCGCCCCTGCGGCCGGCCGAAGACGCCGTCCGCATCGACACCACCGGTCTTGGCATTGATGCCGTCGTCGAACGCGTGCTGGCGCTGTTGCCTGCGCGCTGATTCGATGGCCCTGATCGGACGCGCCTCAATCCCGGCAGACAGGCCTCATCGCAATCCTGCGATGGGTTTTTCTCCATCACAACACGCGGCTTCCCGTTTCGCGGGAACCAGCCGTAAGGGCGAGTCGCCGATGCGTTCCGCAGACGCCGACTCATGTGTTCAACCTGAGACATTTTCCAATGACTGAATCTTTTGCCGAACTGTTCGAACAAAGTCAGACCAATCTGGCGAAGCTGAAGCCGGGTTCCATCGTGATCGGTACCGTCATCGAAGTTCGTAGCGATGTCGTGGTGATCAACGCCGGCTTGAAGTCCGAAGGCATTGTGCCGATCGAACAGTTCCGGAACGATGCCGGCGAACTCGACGTGGCCGTGGGCGACCAGGTCAAGGTCGCGCTCGACTCCCTCGAAAATGGTTTCGGCGAGACCGTGCTGTCGCGCGAGAAAGCCAAGCGCTCGATGGTGTGGGACGAGCTGGAAGAAGCGCTGGAAGCCAACGCCACCATCACCGGCCGCATCAGCGGCAAGGTCAAGGGCGGCTTCACCGTTGATATCAAGGACGTTCGCGCGTTCCTGCCCGGTTCCTTGGTCGATGTGCGCCCCGTGCGCGATCCCGTTTACCTGGAAGGCAAGGAACTCGAGTTCAAGCTCATCAAGCTCGATCGCAAGCGCAACAACGTGGTGGTTTCGCGCCGCGCGGTGGTCGAGAGCGAGCATTCGGAAGAGCGCGAGCAGCTGCTCGAGAAGCTGGTCGAGGGCGCGATCCTCAAGGGCGTGGTCAAGAACCTCACCGATTACGGCGCGTTCGTCGACCTCGGCGGCATCGATGGCCTGCTGCACATCACCGATATGGCGTGGAAGCGCGTGCGGCATCCGTCCGAAGTGGTCGAAGTCGGCCAGGAAATGGATGTGCGCGTGCTTAAGTACGACAAAGAGCGCAACCGGGTCAGCCTTGGTCTCAAGCAGTTGGGCGAGGATCCGTGGGACAACATCGCGCGTCGCTATCCGACCGATACCCGCGTGTTCGGCAAGGTCAGCAACGTCACCGATTACGGCGCGTTCGTCGAGATCGAGCCGGGCGTCGAAGGCCTGGTCCACGTCTCGGAAATGGATTGGACCAACAAGAACGTCAATCCGGGCAAGGTCGTGCAGGTCGGCGACGACGTGCAGGTCATGGTGCTGGATGTGGACGAGGAGCGCCGCCGCATTTCGCTCGGCATGAAGCAGGTGTCGTCGAATCCGTGGGAAACCTTCGCCGCGATCCACAAGAAGGGCGACAAGGTGTCGGGCCAGATCAAGTCAATCACCGATTTCGGCGTCTTCATCGGCTTGGACGGCGGCATCGATGGCCTCATCCACTTGTCGGACATCAGCTGGAACTCCACTGGCGAAGACGTCGCGCGCAACTTCAAGAAGGGCGACACGCTGGAAGCCGTGGTACTGGCAGTGGATCCGGAACGCGAGCGTATCAGCCTCGGCGTCAAGCAGATGGAACAGGATCCGTTCGGCCAGTACATGGCGTCCAACACCAAAGGCAGCATGGTCAAGGGCACAGTCAAGGAAGTCGATGCCAAGGGTGCAACGATCGACTTGGGCGAAGGCGTCGAGGGTTATCTCGCCGCACGCGACATCTCCAAGGAGCGCGTCGACGATGCCACCCAGCATCTCAAGATCGGCGACGAAGTTGAAGCCCGTTTCATCGGCATGGATCGCAAGGGCCGCACCATGCAGCTCTCGATCAAGGCCAAGGACGAGGCTGAAATGCGTGAAACGCTGGAGGACTACCAGAGTGCCTCCAGTAGCACCAGTGGAACGAGCGGCATGACGCAATTGGGCGCGTTGCTCCGCGAGCAGCTGGACAACAAGTCCGAGTAAAGGATTGA
>JAYTAY010000242.1:0-1518 GCA_043737255.1 Luteimonas sp. | reverse complement strand
GCATCATTCCCGAACAGACTCCTCGCGAGCGCATTCATGACATCACCGCCCACTGACAACCGCCGTCCCGACGTTCGTCGATTGTCAGCCATCATGTTCACGGATATCGTGGGCTACAGTGCGATCACCCAGCGCGATGAATCCATGGCGCTGTCACTGCTCGATGAACACAACCGACTGTTGCGCGAAGTCATCGCTGAGCACGGCGGTTCGGTGGTCAAGACGGTGGGTGACGCATTTCTCGCCGAGTTCGCCAGTGCGCTGGATGCAGTGAAAGCGGCGATGGCCGCGCAGACTGTCCTGCACACTCGCAATGCCACAGCAAGTGGGGAGCCCATCCGCATCCGCATCGGCATCCACTTGGGCGACGTGGTCTATCGCGATGGCGACGTGTTTGGAGACGGCGTCAACATTGCCGCGCGCGTCCAGTCCATCGCGGAGGCTGAGGGTATTTGCATCTCAGGTGATGTGGCGGGCCAGGTGGAAAACAAAATCGGCGTCTCGCTGATCCCGCTGGGCACGCCAAAAATGAAGAACATCGAGCGTTCCATTCCGGTGTTCGCCGTGCAGATGCCCTGGATGGCCAACGTCAAAGCCACCGGCAACCGACCCGCGCGGCTGAAGTGGAAGACTTTGCTTATTGTGGTGCCTGCTGTCCTGCTGGTGATTGCCGGAGCAGCCTGGCTGATCCGAGTGAGCTCGCCGACCCCCGCCCAGCTTTCATTGGCGGTGCTGCCCTTCGCAGACCTTTCGCAGACGCGCGACCAGGAGTATCTAGGCGACGGACTGGCCGAGGAAATCCTCAACCAGTTGGCGCAAGTGCCGTCGCTGCAGCTGGTCGGGCGCACATCGAGTTTCTCGTTCAAGGGCAAGAACGAGGATTTGCGCGGCATCGGCCAGAAGCTCGGCGTCGCCAACTTGCTCGAAGGCAGCGTCCGCAAGGATGGCAAACAGCTACGCATCACCGCGCAGTTGATCCGTACCGACGGCGGCACGCACCTGTGGTCGAAAACCTATGCGCGAGAGTTGAAGGACGTGTTTGCCGTGCAGGATGAAATCGCCAGGGATGTGGCCACAGCATTGAGCATCAAACTGGAAGCGGGCGTTCTTACGCGCGCGGCGGGCGGCACGACGAATGTCGAGGCCTACGAAAAATTACTCCGCGCCCGCGAGGTGCATGCGAAGGGTAGCAGGGACAACATTGCGAATTCTGCCAAGTTGCTGCGCGAAGCGGTGGAACTGGACCCGGATTTCGGCGCGGCCTGGGTCGCCCTTGTGTGGGTGCTCTACCAAATGTCGGACTGGTCGCTCAACGACAACATTGCTGTGTCCCGCGAAATCACGGACATCGTGGCGCGCAATGTCAGGGCCGCGCCCACCGCCCCGTGGACGCTGCAATTGCAGGGGCAAGACCATCTTTCACATTACCGCTGGGCCGAAGCAGCCGCGGCATTGCAGTCGGTTCAGAAGACACCGTATGGTGCGCGCCGGACCGTCGATGCATTTTCGAACCCGCCC
>JAYTAY010000241.1:0-1519 GCA_043737255.1 Luteimonas sp. | reverse complement strand
CGCGGCGAACTGATCGAGGGCCCGCAGCGCGAATCGGACCGCGAGCACCTGCTGATCGGCCCGGACGACTTCGGCGTACGCTTCGTCACCGTCGAAGCAGAGTCTGCGTTTCTGCGGGAAGCGCGCATCAAGATCGAATGCTCCGGCCGCCGCAACGATCGGCCTTGGACGATCCGCGGCATCATCGACAGTGCGGCTCCCGATATCGCATTGGCGATTCCGCGCGATGTGGCCGATGCGCAGATCCATGCCACCGCACTCGCACTGGCTGGAAACGCCGAACGCACCATGACGCCGGTACCGGCGGCGAATCTGCGCCTTGACGCTTTCAGCTTCGACGGCAGCGGCCGGCGCGATCTCGCTGTGGAATGCGCATTCGACGACACCAAACCGCAAGTGTTGATCGAAGTGGTCGCTGAAGGCCGCGAGGACGAGCCCGATCGCCGGCAGACCTTGCGCCTGAGCCCAGTGATCGCGGGCACGGGCTGGTCGTGGGTCGCCTTATCGCCGTTCCGCTCGGGCTATCGCTGGCGATGGCTCGGTCGGGACGTGTGGTCGGAGGTGCGGGATCCAGCCGATGCATTGACGCTTCGCAGCAGCGACGCGTCCTGAATGCCTGAAGTAGAACCAGCCTGACATAGAGCCGGCATGAAGTAGAGCCGGCATGAAGTAGGACCAGCAGGAAATAAAAACAGCAGGAAGTAAAACCATGACTCAGATTTTACGCGGGGTGCAGCTGTCGCCGGTCGACGGCCAAGCGCGCACTTGGGAATACCGGGCATTGCAACCGAATATCGCGCTGACCGAAGACGGTCACGCGCAATTCACGATGATCGCGGCAGGCAGCATCACCATGCTGGCGCTGACGACGATGTGGGGCGTGAACGCGGAGACTCTGGAAGCGATTCGTGCCGAGCTTGCGGCGGCGAATGGCTGCACGTCCGCGCAGGTCGTGCTGACGCCGTCCAGAATCGAAGCGAATGCCGTCGCCCTGCAATTCGGCGATGGCAGCGGCGTATTCGAGACCGTCGCCACTGCGCAATCATCCGGCGCGCCGCCCTATCACGCGGCTTTCAGTCTGATGCTCAATGCAGAGCAGGCCGAGAAGGCGCGCAAAGCGCTGGCCGGAAACACCGGCTGGCTCGCGGTGCGCTATGCACTGACCGGCGGCTATGCCACGCGCGGCGAAACCACCGCCGCGCGCGACACCTCCGCGAGCATCGATGTTTCCCTGCAAGCCGGAGGCGACACCGCGCATGCCGGCGCCTGCGCCAGCGAAACCATACGCGCCGGCAGCGGACGCAAGGAACAGCACACGCAGAACGAGTTTGCTTTCGCCGATGCCGCGTATTGGACGCTGCCTCGCGGATAACACAAGGAGCGACGGAAACCGGGACCGTCCGGATCCGCAAACACAGGGTCCGGTGTCATGACGATGCGAATGCGTCGCGAACGCGCTTGCATGCGCCGGGCGATATTGGATGACAAGCATTTCGCCGGGCATGTCCGCATTCAGTCG
>JAYTAY010000240.1:0-8907 GCA_043737255.1 Luteimonas sp. | reverse complement strand
CCGGCCTTGAGCCTGGCTTCTTTCAATTGCCGCCAGCGGCCGAGCTGGCTGAAGACCTTTTCCTGCGCCTTTTCGCGGATCGAGCAGGTGTTGACGAGTACCACGTCGGCCTCGTCGACGTTGTCGGTCAGCTCCAGGCCATCGCTGGCGGCCAGCACGTCAGCCATCTTGGCCGAGTCGTACTCGTTCATCTGGCAGCCGTGGGTTTTTATGAACAGCTTGCCCCGCAGGGCACGCGGGCTGGCTTCGGGATCGGTCATTGGTGTTTCCGGGAGGGCGGCGGTGAATCCGCGCCGGATGGGGGGGCGAAATAGTGTAGTCGGTCACGTCCTGAATTAACGGGGGGGCTCGTTTAACTATCAAGGACTTGGCAACCGCACTTCAACGAGGGACACTCCATGGCAATGAAGGGGAATCGGGGCCTACTGGTTATTTTCTGCGCGCTGGCGGCAATGTCGGCCGGCCAAGCCGTGGCGGGCACCGTCTACCGTTGCGACAGTGCTGGTGGCGGCCGCAGCTATTCCAGCAAGCGCGTCTCCGGCGCCAGTTGTACGCCGATCAGTGCGTACACGACCAAACGCTACAAATCCCCCGCACCAGCCTCGTGGATGGCCAGCTCGGCCCCGGCAGGTGCGGTAGGCAATGCGACGGCGCCGACCTCGGTTGCTGGATCGCCCGCTTCGATCAATGCCAATCCCCCAGCGAGTTTCGCTCCTGCATCATCGGCTTCGTCACAACCAGCCGCAGCTCCTTCCTATCAGGCGCCGCGTCTGGTGCAGGGTCAGGTGTATTCCTTCATCAAGGACGGCGTCCGCCATTACAGCAGCAAGGTGCCCAAGGGTGTGTCCGGCGCCAGCGCGATGCGGACCATCAAGTACAGCTTCCTCGAGACCTGTTATGCCTGCGGCACCAAGCCCGGTGTCAACTTCGGCACGCTGCGCCTGAACATGGCGGCGTACAACAACGAAATCGCCAGCGCGGCGCGGGAATATGGGGTCGATGAGGCCATCGTCCGCGCCATCATCCATGCCGAGTCGGCCTTCAACCCCAACGCGTTGTCGCGCGTGGGCGCGCAGGGCCTGATGCAGCTCATGCCGGCGACCGCGAGGCGGTTCGGTGTCAGCAATGCGTTCGATGCCGGACAGAACATCCAGGGGGGGGTGAAATACCTGGCCTGGTTGTTGAAGCGCTTCAACGGCAATCTGACCCTCGCAGCGGCCGGCTACAACGCCGGAGAAGGCGCCGTCGACAAGTACAAGGGTGTGCCGCCGTATAGCGAAACCCGCCGCTATGTCGAACGCGTCGGTGTGCTCGCAGATCGCTACCGCGGCAGCCTCGCCGCCAAATAGCCGCACCGGCTGCACTCCTGGTTCGCGCCAGATCACGGCAAACCCCACTCGCAACGCCTTGATTTACGGCAAAACATTGTCGTCAGATTCAGCGTTCCGTTACACTTTGTCGTCTTTTTCTGGTCGGTTCCAAGATGGAGCCGGTGCACGATTAGCCAGATCGCTATCAAACGTCTTTTGCGGAGTGCCGGATGGCCAATGATGAGGTCAAGGGCCCTGATAGCCAGGGCCGCCGCCGGTTCCTGACTGCGACCACCGCCGTGGTCGGAGCAGTGGGAGCCGGTTTTGTCGCAGTGCCATTCATCAAGTCGTGGAATCCGAGTGCACGGGCAAAATTGTCCGGCGCACCGGTGACCGTTGATATCAGCGGATTACAGGAAGGCCAGATGCTGACCCAGGAATGGCGTGGGCAGCCGATCTGGATCATCAAGCGCTCGCAACAGATCCTTGCGACCTTGCCGACACTGGACGATCGCCTGCGCGATCCCGAGTCGATTAATCTCGATCAGCAGCCGGCCTACATCAAGGGCGAGGCGCGTTCGATCAAACCGGAAATCTCGGTGCTGGTCGGCCTGTGCACCCACCTGGGCTGTTCGCCGAAGCTGCACGCCGAGATCAAGCCGGAGCCGTTCGATCCGCAGTGGAAGGGCGGCTTCTATTGTCCGTGCCACAAATCGCGTTTCGACATGGCCGGCCGGGTGTTCGTCGGCGTCCCTGCGCCGACCAACCTGCTGGTGCCGCCGCACCATTACGAAAATGACAACACCATCATCATCGGCGTCGATCCGAAAGGGACCGCTTAAGCCATGGCCAACATCCTGACGCGGACGGCGAATTCGGTGGGCGATTGGGTCAACGCGCGTGCGCCGGCTTTGATGCCGATGTACCGCAAGCACATGTCCGAGTACTACGCGCCAAAGAGTTTCAACATCTGGTACATCTTCGGCGTGTTGTCGATTGTGGCGTTGATCAACCAGATCGTCACCGGCATCTTCCTGACGATGCACTTCAAGCCGAGCGCGGCGGAAGCCTTCGCGTCGGTCGAATACATCATGCGCGACGTCGAATGGGGCTGGCTGATCCGCTACATGCACAGCACCGGCGCGTCGCTGTTCTTCATCGCGGTTTATTTGCACATGTTTCGCGGGCTGATGTACGGCTCGTACCAGAAGCCGCGCGAACTGGTGTGGCTGCTGGGAATGGTGATCTATCTGGTGCTGATGGCAGAAGCCTTCATGGGTTACGTTTTGCCGTGGGGCCAGATGTCGTTCTGGGGCGCCAAGGTGATCATTTCACTGTTCGGTGCGGTCCCGGTGATCGGCCAAGGCCTGACCGAATGGATCATGGGCGATTACCTGCCGGCCGACGCCACGCTCAACCGCTTCTTCGCGCTGCACGTGATCGCGTTGCCGCTGGTGCTGCTGTTGCTGGTCGTGCTGCACCTTGGCGCGTTGCACGAAGTCGGTTCCAACAATCCGGACGGCGTTGAGATCAAGAAGGGGCCGAAGGGCAATCGCTGGTCGCTGACCGCGCCCGCAGACGGGATCCCGTTCCATCCGTATTACACGGTTAAGGACTCGGTCTTCGTCGGGTTTTTCCTGATTCTCGCCGCGTTCATCATCTTTTTCGCGCCGACAATGGGCGGCTGGTTCCTGGAGCACGACAACTTCACCGAGGCCAATCGCTTGGTGACGCCTGAGCACATCAAACCGGTGTGGTACTACACGCCGTACTACGCGATGTTGCGGGTCATCCCGCACAAGCTCAGCGGCGTGATCGTGATGTTCTCGGCGATCGCGGTGTTGTTCCTGGTGCCCTGGCTTGATCGTTCCAGGGTCAGGTCGTACCGCTATCGCGGTGTGCTGTCGAAGGTGATGCTGGGCATCCTGGCGATCAGTTTCATCTGGCTTGGCAAGATCGGCGCAGGCCCGGGTACCGATCCGGTGGAAACCATCATCGGCCGCGTGCTGACGTTCCTGTATTTCATGTTCTTCATCACCATGCCGATCTGGACGAAGGTCGACAAGACCAAGCCGGTGCCGGAGCGGGTCACGACCCATGACTAAGACGTTTCTTCCAAGACTGGCCACGGTGATCGCAGGTCTGCTGCTGTCGGTGACGGTGTTCGCTGCCGAGGGCGGCGCTACCCAGCAGGCCGGTACCGATCTTGGTGACCGCGCGTCATTGCAGCGTGGCGCCCAGCTGTACATGAACTACTGCTCGGGCTGCCACTCTCTCAAGTACCTGCGCTATTCGCGTATCGGCGAGGACCTCGGTCTCAGCGAAGACGAGGTCATGACCAACCTCAACCTCACCGGCGCCAAGTTCGGCGAGACCATCCAGACCGCGATGCCGGCCGACCATTCCAAGGTTTGGTTCGGTCAGACGCCACCGGATTTGAGCGTGATTTCGCGGGTGCGCGGCAGTGACTGGATCTACACGTATCTGAAGTCGTTCTACCTCGACGAATCGCGTCCGCTTGGCTGGAACAACCAACTGTTCCCCAATGCGTCGATGCCCAATCCGCTGTGGCAGATGCAGGGATTGCAGCGCGCCGAATACGGCAAAGCCGATGCCACCGGCGAGCGTCCCGTCGAGAAACTGGTGATGGCGCAGGCGGGTGCGCTGGAGGCGGAACAGTTCAATCAGGTGGCGCGCGACATCACCGCGTTCCTGGAATATGCCGGTGAACCCGCCGTGCTCAAGCGTGAAGCGATGGGCGTGTGGGTGATCCTGTTCCTTGGGTTGTTCACCTTCCTTGCGTGGCTGATGAAGACCGAATACTGGAAGGACGTGCACTGAGGCGTTGATGCGGATTCTTGACAAGGCACGGCGCCACTGAAAGCCGTGCGTCAGCGCTGAGCCCGCAGGTTTGCGGGTTTGTCGGGAAGGAATTCGATTTCGCTTCGATGGTTGGCGATCGCCCGCAAGGGGTGGGCGGCGCCTGGTTGAAGAAGGAGTCGATGATGGCTGCAAGTCCGCGCATGCGTAACGCACTTACGCTGTTTTCTTCAGTTGATGACGTCTTGTGTCATCGCGTGCGTCTGGTGCTGGCCGCGAAGGGCGTCACCTACGACTTCGTTCCGGTCGATTCTCAGAATCCGCCCGAAGACCTGATCGATCTCAATCCCTATCATTCGGTGCCGACGCTGGTCGAACGCGAGCTGGTGCTGTATTCCGCGTCGGTGGTGAGCGAGTACCTGGACGAGCGCTACCCGCATCCGCCGCTGATGCCGGTCGATCCCCTGTCGCGCGCACGCCTGCGTCTGGCGATGTTGCGTATCGAACACGATTGGGTGCCGCAGGTTCAGGCGGTGCAACTGGGCAACAAGCAGCAGGCCGAGAACGGCCGCAAGCGCTTGAAGGAATTGCTGACTGCTTCGCTGCCGTTGTTCAAGGCCAGCAAGTTCTTCCTCAATCCGGAAATGAGCCTGGCCGACTGCGCGATGGCGCCCATCATCTGGCGGCTGCCATGGCTGGGGATTCCGATGCCCAAGGACGGCAAGGCGATCGAGGATTATGGCAATCGCATTTTCCGCAACCCCGGTTTCGTGCGCAGCCTGACGGATGAGGAAAAGAAGCTCCGCGACATGCCGGCATGACATCGCGGGCGTTTTGCCGATGCGGCCGTCCCCATTGAAGCGAGGCGTTGAGGTGTTCGCATGAGTGATGAGGCGCCGAGGATGACGAGTCACCGCCCGTACCTGTTGCGGGCACTTTACGAATGGATTGCCGAAAACGGCATGACGCCGCACTTGCTGGTCGACGCGATGCAGCCTTCGGTGCAGGTACCGTCGAGTGCGGTGAAAGACGGCAAGGTGGTCCTGAATATCGCAGGGCGTGCGGTGACCCGATTGGAGCTGGGCAATAATGCGGTCACATTCACTGCGCGCTTCGGCGGCGTCAGCCAGTCGGTGATGGTACCGATGGCTGCGGTTCTGGCGATCTATGCACGTGAAACCGGACAGGGCATGGCGTTGCCAGACGACATGATCGGCACCAATCCGGACAACTCGCCGCCGCCCTTCACGCCTGACGACGCCACGCCCGCAGGCAAGCGCGCACATTTGCGGATTATCAAATAATCATCAAATTGACGTGTCGTGCGACCCTAGTTCCGGTCCTGCGCGAGCGGCCCGCTGAAACCCACCAGCCGATCGCCACGCAACACCAGTTTCCCGATCTGCCGGTCGTGACCATCGCGCGAATATTCAAAGCGGAAACTGCGCTCGAAGCCCAACCGCCCATCGTGGCCGCGACTGACGCGGAGGCCGGAAGCGTGCACGGTCTGGTCCAGCCACTGCACGCCGGCGGAGTTGCAGGCATCGCGCCCGAGGGCTTCGGCCCGCTCGGCCGCAGCGCGCGCGCTGTTCCAAAGCGCGAATCCCAAGGCACCTGCGATCATCAGGAAGAGTAGTGTAGGCATCCCCGCAATGTGGCAAGCGCAGCTGTATTGCGCAAGCCTCTTTTCACCAAATTCACACGCTGTGGAGTCACCTTGGGCATATGAAACTTATCTTTCCTGGCGGCGAATATCCTCAAGTGCTGCTGGGGCCCGGGATCAACAAGATCGGTTCCGATCCGCAGTCGAACATCGTGCTGGACCGTCCCGGCGTGATGCCGCGGCATTGCGAACTCAATGTTGGAGTGCACGGCGTCATGCTGCAGGTGCCGACGGGTACGACGGTAAACGTCAATGGCCGTGACGTGGATGGCGTAATCGCGCTGCGCTCTGGCGATACGGTTGCACTGGATGGCGTGCTCGCGCGCCTGGCTTCAGTGGATTCCGCTGCTCCCAGGGACTGTCGGACTTCCATCGACCCATCGATGCCGGATTCGGCCAATGACGATCCAGGAGCGACGACGATCCGCCCGGTGCTCCCCAAATATGTGTTGCGTGGAGTGTCAGGTGATGCCTTTGGCCGCGCCTATCCCGTGATTGGCGCCACCACGATCGGGCGCGCGCCCGAATGCAACTTGCGTCTCGACGAACGCGGCATTTCGCGCCAGCACGCGTGCCTGACTCCGGGCACGACCGGATTGGAAATCCAGGATCTCGGTTCGGCCAACGGTTGCTTCATCAACGGCAAGCGTGTCCACCATGGGCATGCGATCCCAGGCGATGAAATCGGCTTCGACAAGCAACGATTCCTGCTGGTCGCTCCTGGCCAGGCCGCGCAGGTGCACGCCACACAGCACGCACGCGCCACCGGTCGCACGACATCCCCGGGCTGGCGGTCGCTGGTCATCGCGGCACTCGCATCGGCGACGCTGACAATGCTGTGGCTGTTGCGCTGACGCCGAACGTCATCATTCGACCGTCCAATCAGCCACCGGGGCGGCCGAGTTTCATCGACAGATCGATGGCATGCACATGTTTGGTCAGGCCGCCGATCGAGATGTAATCGACGCCGTCTTCGGCGATCGACCTTACCGTCCCAAGATCGACACCGCCCGATACCTCCAGCGGGATTCGCCCTGCCGCAATGCGTACGGCTTCGCGCCGCGTCGCTGGATCGAAGTCGTCGATGAGGATGCGTTCGCAGCTTGCCGACAAGGCTTCCTGCAGTTGCACCAGCGTTTCCACCTCGACGATCAACGGCAGTTGTGGATGCATCGCGCGTGCCGACCGGATCGCCGCAGTCAGTGAGCCGGCGGCGCGTACATGGTTTTCCTTGAGCATTACCGCGTCGTACAAACCGATCCGGTGATTCACTCCACCGCCCGCGCGCACCGCATATTTCTGCGCCAATCGCAGTCCTGGAAGGGTCTTGCGTGTATCGAGAATCTTTGCCCCGGAGCCACGAACAGCAGCGACATACGCCGCCGTCGTGGTGGCCGTGCCGCTGAGGGTCTGCAGGAAATTCAATGCCGCGCGTTCGGCGCTGACCAGCGCGCGCGCGCGGCCGTTAAGTGTTGCCAATACCTTGCCCGCCGCGACGCGATCGCCTTCGGCGACGTGCCACTCGATGTGCACCTCCGGATCGAGCGCGCGGTGGCAGGCGTCGAACCAAGGCCGACCGGCGATGACGGCATCGTCTTTGCACAACAGGTAGGCGACGGCCGCATGATCGGGCAGCAATATCGCGGTCACATCGCCGCTACCAAGATCCTCGGCCAGCGCACGTGCGACGTCCACGTCGATCACATCGCCCGGTGGCGGAACCAGAACCATGCTCACGCGTGCAGAAAATCGTTGATTTGCGCCGCGGCGATGCCTTCCTCGATCAGCAGCACCGGAATGCCGTCTTCGATCCGGTACACCGTCTTGCCATCACGCGTCACGAGGGCTTCGCGTAGGGCATCAGCCTGCGCATTGCCATCGACTCGCGTGACCGCGCCGGTCGTGATCGCCCGGTTCACAGCCTCCAGGCCGCGCTTGTCGAGCCTGGCCAGCGGCTGCCGTGTCGCAGGACAGACAAGAATGTCGAGAAGTTTGCGATCCATGTCGGCGCCGTGGTTGCTGGAGGCCGGTAGAATACGTCTTTGCGACAGGGGAGAGCCATGTCTGCCAAGCCGAAAGACCCGTCGGGGCCTGTGATGATTGGCATCGTGATGGGCTCCCGTTCCGATTGGGAGACGATGCAGCACGCAGCGCAGAAACTCGAAGCGCTCGGCATCGCCCACGAAGTGCGCGTGGTGTCCGCACATCGCACGCCGGATGTGTTGTTTGAATACGCCGCCACCGCTGCAGAGCGAGGATTACGCGCGATCATTGCGGGGGCAGGTGGCGCCGCGCACTTGCCCGGAATGCTTGCGGCCAAGACCGTGGTGCCGGTGCTTGGCGTGCCGGTGCAGAGCAAGGCATTGAACGGCCTCGATTCGCTGCTGTCGATCGTGCAAATGCCAGCGGGCATTCCGGTGGCGACATTTGCAATCGGTGCCGCAGGCGCATCAAATGCGGCGTTGTTCGTCGCCGCGATGCTGGCCAACGACGACGCGCAGATCGCAGCGGCGCTCATCGCGTTCCGCCAGCGGCAGACCGACGATGTGACGTCGAACGACGATCCGCGCAAATGACAACGGTCGGCATCCTGGGCGGCGGGCAGCTGGCCCGCATGCTTGCACTCTCCGGTGCGCCCCTCGGCCTGCGCTTCCTGGTCATGGATACCGCGTCCGATGCATGCGCGGGGCAATACGTACCGATGCTGGTCGGCGACTATCGAGACGAAAGCATGCTGGCGCAGTTCGCGCAACAGGTGGATGTGGTCACGTTCGATTTCGAGAATGTGCCCGCCGAATCCGCTCAATGGTTGTCCGAGCGCGTGCCGGTGTTTCCCAATCCGCGCGCATTGGCTGTGGCGCAGGACCGGCTCGCCGAAAAAACCCTGTTCCGCGAGTTGAAGATTCCGGTCCCGGAGTTCGCGGCGATCGCGTCGCGCGATGAACTCGATGCCGCCATCGTGCGGATCGGCATGCCGTGCATCCTCAAGACGCGTCGCCTCGGGTACGACGGCAAGGGACAGTTCCGCATCAAGCGTGCGCACGATATCGATGCGGCGTGGGACACCTTGGGTGCGCAGGCGGAGACCGTGGGTCTGATCCTTGAGGCGTTCGT
>JAYTAY010000239.1:0-1521 GCA_043737255.1 Luteimonas sp. | reverse complement strand
CATCGGCGTCCATGATCAAGTCGAGCGCGAAGTATTCGATGAAGAAACGCGCATCGTGTTTCAACGATTGCTGGTACAGGGTGTGCAGGATCGCGTGGCCGGTGCGGTCGGCGGCGGCGCAGGTGCGTTGCGCGGGCGGGCCTTCGCCGTATTGCGTGGTCATGCCGCCGAACGGACGCTGGTAGATCTTGCCGTCCTCGGTGCGCGAGAACGGCACGCCCTGTTGTTCGAGCTCGATGACCGCGGACATCGCATTGCGGCACATGTATTCGATCGCGTCCTGGTCGCCAAGCCAGTCAGAACCCTTGATGGTGTCGTAGAAGTGATAGCGCCAGTCGTCCTCGCCCATGTTGCCGAGCGCCGCCGAGATGCCACCCTGCGCCGCAACGGTATGCGAGCGGGTCGGGAACA
Source organism: Luteimonas sp. (assembly GCA_043737255.1). Classification (GTDB taxonomy): domain Bacteria; phylum Pseudomonadota; class Gammaproteobacteria; order Xanthomonadales; family Xanthomonadaceae; genus JALYOU01. The sequence goes on along the minus strand of JAYTAY010000239.1, from coordinate 1,110 downwards.
CCTTGCTGATGCACGCCGTCTGCAGGCCTTTCTGTGCCAGACCAAACGTCGCGCGCAAACCGGCGCCGCCGGCACCGACGACGATCATGTCGTAGTGGTGTTCCTGGATCGTGTAGGCATTCGTCATTTAAGTCAGGCCATCAATGCTATGCGGCCGATCGCGTACAGCGACGCGAATGCGCCGACGGCGCAGGCCAGGGTGACAAGAAGTTGCAGCGTGACTTCGGCTGCGCGGGTATGGAAGTAATCCTCGATCACCACCTGCAAACCGAGTTTGCTGTGCCAGAAGAGGGCTACGACGAACATGGACATCAGGATCGCGTTCAACGGACGCGAGATTACGGTCCGGACGGTTTCAAGATCGGCACCGATCAGCGAAACCAGGATACCGATGAACCATGCCACCAGAGGCACCAGCGCAATAGCGGTCACGCGCTGCCACCAAAAATGATCCGTGCCCGACTTGGCCGAACCCAGCCCACGCGCGCGCTGCATCGGATTGCGGTATTGACCATTGCCCGCGCTCATGCGGCACCGCCCAGCGCCACGAACCAGATCGCGGCGGTGAAGACAACGGTGAGGACGGCGACGGTGTAACCGGAGCGATAAACATCAGGAATATCGAAACCCCAGCCCGCATCCCACAGCAGATGGCGGATACCGTTGAGCAGGTGATAGACCAGCGCCAGCGAGAAACCAAACAGGACGAATTTGCCGAACGGTGAAGCCAGGCATTCCGCGGCCGTTGCGTAACTGTGGCCACCTGCGGCGACGGCCAGCAACCACCACGCCAGTGCAAACACACCGATCACCAGCGCAACGCCGGTCGCGCGATGCAGGATCGACATCACCATGGTGAGCTGCCAGCGATAGACCTGCAGATGTGGTGACAAGGGACGTTCGCGATGGGTCATCGGCAACTCATTCCTCTTGCTGGACGGCTGTGGTGCCGCGTGGCGGATTCGTAGCCCGGATGAAATCCGGGGCTCTTGTCTACGTCTCCCGGATTCCGGCGCTGCGCGCCTGCATCCGGGCTACGAAATTGAGCGATCAGAAATCGATACAGCGTCCATTCTTTTCCCAATCACCGTAACGGGTCGGGTCGAGGCC
>JAYTAY010000238.1:0-1521 GCA_043737255.1 Luteimonas sp. | reverse complement strand
AAGATGCAGTCAATCCCTATGTCGCGCTCGCAGCGCGCGGGCCGTGGCTGGTCACGCTCAATGGCGCCGTGCTGTACGACACCGGCGGCTACGGCATGCTCGGTTTTGGCCACACGCCGCAGGCGGTGCTCGATGCGATGGCCAGGCCACAGGCAATGGCCAACATCATGACCCCGAACCTGTCGCAGCTGCGCTTCGATCGTGCGTTGCGCAAGGAAGTGGGCCACACGCGCGGCGCGTGTCCGTATGCGAAGTTTTTCTGCCTCAACTCCGGCTCCGAATCGGTGTCGCTGGCCGCGCGCATCGCCGACATCAACACAAAGTTGATGACCGATCCCGGTGCACGTTATGCCGGACGTGTCGTGAAGCGCGTCGTCGTCAAGGGCAGTTTCCACGGCCGCACCGAGCGGCCGGCACTGTATTCGGATTCCAGCCGCAAATCGTATGTTCAACACCTGGCCAGCTTCCGCGGCGAGGACTCGGTGATCACCATCGAGCCGTACGATATCGATGCACTTAAACGTGTCTTCAGCGATGCCGACAAGAACGGCTGGTTCATCGAGGCGATGTTCCTGGAGCCAGTGATGGGCGAAGGCGATCCCGGCCGCGCCGTACCACCTGCGTTCTATGCGGCTGCGCGCGAGTTGACCCGGTCGCACGGTGCGCTGTTCCTGGTCGATTCGATCCAGGCCGGCCTGCGTGCGAACGGCGTGTTGTCGATCGTCGACTATCCGGGCTTCGAGGGCCTCGACGCACCGGACATGGAAACCTATTCGAAGGCGCTCAACGCCGCGCAATATCCGTTGTCGGTGCTGGCAGTCACCCGGCATGCCGCGGAGCTGTATCGCAAGGGGACTTACGGCAACACGATGACCGCGAACCCGCGCGCATTGGATGTCGGCTGCGCCGTGTTGAACATGCTGACGCCAGCATTGCGCGTAAACATTCGCATGCGCGGCGTCGAGGCGATCGAGAAGCTGGAAAAGCTGAAAATGGAAACCGGCGGACTCGTCACCAAGGTTCAGGGCACGGGCTTGTTGTTCTCTTGCGAACTCGCGTCGCAATTCAAAGGTTATGGCACCGGTTCAACCGAGGAATGGTTGCGTGAGCGGGGCCTGGGGGTGATCCATGGCGGCGAAAATTCATTGCGCTTCACACCGCACTTCGCGATCGAAAGCGATGAACTCGATCTGGTGATCTCGCTGGTGAAACGCGCGTTGCTGGAAGGCCCGCGCCAGCAGCAGGCTGCGGCGGCGTAATCGCAGCATTTGCAGGAGCGCCCCATGGGCGCGATGCGGCGTTACCGGTAAAGCCCATCACGCCCATGGGGCGCTCCTGCAAGGACCACCATGAAAATCGTCGAAGTCCGTCATCCCCTCGTGCAACACAAGCTTGGCCTCATGCGCCGGGCCGACAACAGCACCAAGACCTTCCGCGAACTGTCGGCGGAAGTCGCCACCTTGCTGACCTACGAAGCCACCGCCGATCTCGAAACCGAAGATGCGGAAGTCGAAGGTTGGG
>JAYTAY010000237.1:0-3885 GCA_043737255.1 Luteimonas sp. | reverse complement strand
AATCGAGTTCGGCACGTAGCGCCGGCGCCTCGCCCTGACCCACTTCGACAAACCAGCCAGGCTCATTGCCGACTGCGCGGAATCCGACGTTGCGCGATTTCGCTTCGTCCCAAGGCGACGCGCGTTCGCTCCTGGTGCAGTTGCCCACGTTCTTGCCGTCCAGCATCAGCACGCCTTCCTCGCCCTTGCTCCGGAACTCGTTGCCCTTGCCATCGCCATATTTCGCGCCGGAGGCGGATTGGACAGGCGGCAGGGTGATTTCGCGACCGGAGAACGACAGCTGCACGCCATTGCGCTGCATGCGAGCGCTGACGAGGAGGTCGCCGCATTGGTGGTTCGCGGGCTGCCCATCCGCCATGAGTACGGCATCGGGCGCCACCTGCTGTGCGGACGGGGCAGGTGATGGCGCAGGGATGTCAGGTAAGGGAGTACCTGTTTCGCCAGCAGGCTTGCAAGCGGATAACGCGAAAGCAAGGCACAGCGACAGCATCAGTACTGACTTCATGGGGCGCTCCTCGATGCGGGGGATCACTTGGGAACGTTCTGCGTGCGGAACACGGGATAAAGATTGAAACGATCGTCCCACGACGAATGCCGCCGCGCGAAGAATTCCAGGCGGGCCTGAGGATTTTTCGCGAATTCGGCGTCGTCCTTGAGCCTGCGCTCAAATTCGGCTTTCACCTTCTTGTCTCGTTCCAGCATGTCGCGTGCGATATCTTCGGCGACGTACGCCTCCATGTACTCCTTCTGTTCAAAGGCGTTGTTGAAGTCGCCCCACGACGCGAGTGAATCGGACGACTGCGGCTCAAGGATCGCCATCACCAGACGCAGCTTCGGTTGCGCGATGGGAACAAACAGTGCACCGGGCGCGATCGTCTGCGTGTCCTGCGTCCATTTTCCTTCCAGCGCGATCCGCTGGTGACCCTCGACGGAACTAGGTGTCAGCGTGGTCTTGTCCGCGCGGAAGGTTTCGACCCTGGCGTTGGCCAACGCATGGCCGAGCGTGCGGAACTCGATGCCGTGAATGCCGAGTTGCCGCGCCACATGCGCTGCATGCTGGCGTGGCACCAGGTAGCCGCCCTTGGGCGCAGTCACGCTGCGGCCAGGGATGACCACGTCGCGCAGTGGCACCTTCCAGATTTGCGGCTTGTTTTCGTCGTAGCGCGTCATCAAGGCGCCGGAAATCTCGGACGGCGTGCGAGTGTAGGCGTACCCGCGGAAATCGACGGTGCGAACCTGCTCGCCCGCGGTGTAATCCAGCGGAACCGGCTTGCCAGCCAATTTCGCCGCACGTCCATCGGCGTCACGCGCCAGCAGGCGCCAATCCTTGCCATGCCGTGCGACATGTTCGAGCACCGACACCACCGCGTTGCGGGTCATGCGCACCCGTGTCGGGTAGTCCTTCCACGAATGCGTTTCGACCAGCATGCCCAAGCGGTTGCGAAGTGGGAAATAACCGTGCGAAAACCGTGGTGGCGGCACGCTGTCGATGAAGCCCGATGTGGGGTCATCGTTTTTGACGAACGATGGATAAAACGCCAGCGGCAATGAGCCTTGCCTGGACAGGTCTGCGATCACGCCATCGCGCAGTACGCGTCCTGCCTTGCGCAATCCGGCATCGCCTGAATTCAGGGGCTCGACCTGGATCGAGATGTCGTGCTCGAACTTGGCCCCGTCAGTGACATGCAGGTCGATGGTGGCGATCGGATCCCACTGATTGACCAGCGCCAGCATCGCCTGCATTTCAGGCGCGTCGGCCTTGACGTAGTCGCGGTTGAGATTGAAATTTTCTGCCGTCGTCCGCCAGCCCATTTGCTCGGGGCCGTTCTGGTTGGGCCGGTTCCAGCGGCCGAACCGTTCGTGGCCATCGACGTTGAACACCGGCACGAAGAGCAGCACCTGGTTGCCCAGTGGGCCGGGGTCGGCCTCAAGCTCGAGAATCTGCTTCAACGCGAGAAACCCCGCATCCTTGCCATCGATCTCGCCCGCATGGATGCCGCCTTGTATCAGCGTAACCGGTACGCTGCGATCGCGCGCGGCGTCCGCCGTCAGCGCGCCACTTTTCGATGCGACGATCGCCTTCATCGGCCGACCTTCCGGCGTGGTGCCGAAATCGACGCAGCGGACCGCGTCCGGATACTGTTTGGCGAAGGCAGCACACAGCGCGATGACTTCGTCATAGCGGCCGGTCTTGAGGAATCCGGAACGCTCGGACAGTGTGCTCAGTGCATCATCCGCCGCGAGGGTGGGGGCCGCGCAGGCGAGCAGCATAGTCAGGGCCAATGTGCGGATCATGTGTGGAATTCCTGTCGACGATGCGTGGATGGTAACGGAGCGGCATGCTGCGGCCCACGCGAATGACCCGCCTGCTGACAGAGTGCTGTCAGCAATGACCACCGGCACAGGGTCGCGCCGGTGGCCGATCGCTAGACTTGCAAACTCTGCTCGCGCCAAAACAGGAGACTTGCACATGTACACCCTCTACTACGCACCCGGCGCCGCGAGCATGGTGGTGCATTGGCTGCTGCTCGAACTCGGGCAACCGCACGAACTGCGACTGGTGGATATGGGCAAGGATGAGCAGAAAATGCCGCAGTACCTCACCTTGAATCCCAATGGTGTGGTACCGACCTTGTTGATCGACGGCGTGCCGATGTTTGAAGCCGCGGCGATCCTGATGCATCTCGCCGACACGCATGCAGAACCAGCGCTTGCGCCAAAGGCAGGAAGCGCAGAACGTCGCGCATACACGCAGTGGATGTTTCATCTTGCGAATGTCGTGCAGCCGCTGTTCCGCCAATGGTGGTACCCGCACGAGCCGGCGGGCGACGCGAACATCGAACTGGTCAGGCAGAGTGCGGCGACACGCATCGCTGCAGCTTGGGATCGCATCGATGCGCATCTCGCCGGCAACGGTCGTTATCTGCTCAATAAAGCGCCATCCGCGGCAGATTTCTACCTGGTGATGCTCATGCGCTGGTCGCGCAACATGCCCGGGCCCGCGACTGAGTGGCCGCATCTGGCGAAGCTGGCCGGACACATGAAGCAGCGTCAGTCTTTCGCGCAGTTGTACGAACGAGAAGGCTTGACTGACTGGGTGTGATTTCCTCGATTTGCGCCGCGCCACCCACATCTGGTCATCGCGCATGTTGCCGGGAATCATCATCCGCCGAAGGTGTTGCCCAGTTTTCCAGCGAACCGGAGCAGTAGCCCATGAAGATCATCGACACGCGTGAACCGATAGCCATCGCCGTGGTCGAGGCGATCCGCACCGGCAATATCCCCGTACTGAAGTGCCTGCTGTCCGAGAACCCGGGTCTGGCGACCGCCGCGCTCGGTGGTGATGGTGACGGTGGAATGGCGCGGTCGTTATTGCACGTGGCGACAGACTGGCCGGGTCACTTCCCCGACAGCGGCAAGACAGTGACGGCGTTGGTGGCAGCCGGGGCAGACGTCAACGCGCGATTCATTGGCCCACACGCCGAGACACCGTTGCATTGGGCAGCAAGCAGCGATGATGTCGAAGCACTCGACGCGCTGCTCGACGCCGGCGCCGACATCGAAGCGCCCGGTGCGGTGATCGCCGGAGGCAGCCCGCTCGCGGATGCGCGTGCGTTCAAGCAATGGCGTGCGGCACATCGCCTGGTCGAACGTGACGCGCAGACCACGCTCACTGACGCCGCGACCTTGGGGCTGAAGGATCGCATCGAGGACGATTTCGCGGGTGCAATGTCACCCACGCAGGATCATGTCACGCGAGCCTTCTGGGGCGCGTGCCACGGCGGGCAGCGACGTTGCGCGCAATACCTGCTTGAACGCGGCGCAAACATGAACTGGATTCCCGAGTGGGAAACGCTGAGGCCTCTGGATGCGGCGCGGCGTAGT